>CADCOO010000087.1 GCA_902803085.1 uncultured Planctomycetota bacterium | reverse complement strand
ACGAGTGGTTTGAGTATGAATTCAAGACGCCGCGCAAGCTAACGAGCGCGACCGTCTACTGGTTCGACGACGAAGCGAACGGCGGCGGACGTCGCGTTCCCGCCGCGTGGAAGCTTACTTACTACGACGCGCGGTTGGAGAAGTGGCTCGACGTTGAGGCGCAAGACGCGTACGCGCTCGATAAAGATCGCGACGTCGTCGTGAACTTCAAAGAGATCGAAGCCTCGAAGATTCGCATTAACGCGCAGCTCAAGCCCGGGTACTCTAGCGGTATTCTCCGCTGGGTTGTGAAATAACGTTGCGCGACGTTTGACGCGCTAGCTAACGAGAGCGTTTTCGCCGTTGACCCGACGCGCAAAATCGGGTATAATGGCCAGAAATTTGCACGAGAACGCGACGCGTCGCGTTCAGAAACGTTAGAAAGGAGCCGAAAGGCAATGGCGGAAACGGTCGATACGTATCAGGGTGAAATTAGAGTCGATTGGGCGGAGTTCTGCCGCAAGATTTCGTCGGCGCGGACGGTCGTTCTTTGCGGGCACGTTCGTCCGGACGGGGATACGATCGGGTCGTGTCTTGCGATGAAGCGAGCGCTCGTTGGTCTTGGCAAGCGCGTTCTTGCGATCAATTCGGACGCGGTTCCTCCGACGCTGAAATTTCTCGACGTGCACGACGAGATTCGTCCAATAGCGACGCTCACGGATTCGGAACGCGCGTTTATTGCGGACGCGGACGTTCTCATGTCGATCGACGTGAGTTCGTGGCAGCAGTTGGGCGCGGAGGCGAGCGAGCTCTTTAAGAGCGCGCAGAAGGAGTCGGTGATCGTGCTCGATCACCATGCGGTCGGGGACGAGATCGGCGAGACGCGTTGCGTTGAGTCGCGCGCGGACTCGGCGGGCAGTATTGTCTTTGAGGCGTTGCGCGCGCTCGGGGCGCCGATTACGGAGGAGATAGCGTTTCCGCTCTTCGTCGCGATGGCGACGGACACGGGCTGGTTTCGCTTCAGCGCGACGAAGGCGCGAACGTACGAACGCGCGGCGAAGCTGGTCGAGGCGGGGGTTAAAGTAGACGTAGCGTATCGGCTCACGAACGAGCAGGAGTCTTTCGGTCGGTTTAAGCTCATGGGCGCGATTGCGCGCAATAGTCGACGCTTTCTGAACGGCAAGGGCGTCTTTCTAACGCTGAGTCAGGCGGATTTCCACGAGGCGGGCGCGATTATGGCGGACGCGGAGGATTTGGTAAATCTCCCTCTTTGCGTCGCGGGCATGGAGGTTTCGATCATAGCGATCGAGCAGCCGAACGGGTCGGTTAAGGCGAGTTTTCGCAGTCGTTGCGAACTCGACTGCTCGCAACTTGCGCGCGAGTTCGGCGGGGGCGGGCACAAGCGAGCGGCGGGCGCGTCTCCTACAGGCGACCTTGCGACGGCGTCGCAGGCGCTTATTGATAAGACGACGGAATATTATAACGCGTTACGATAGATCGTGTTAAAAGACATAGAGAGCAGAAATCGAGAAGGAAATCGAAATGAAAGTGAGCGTAACTTTAGGGGATATAACGAAATTCGAAGGCGACGCGATCGTGAACGCGGCTAATTGCACGCTTTTAGGGGGCGGCGGGGTCGACGGCGCGATTCATCGCGCGGCGGGACCGAAACTCCTGTTGCATTGCATGACGCTCGGAGGGTGCAGAACCGGCGAAGCGAAGATAACGCCGGGTTTTAAACTTGCTGCGAAGTATATTATTCACACGCCGGGTCCGCGTTATACGTCAATGACGCCGGACGCCGCCGACGAAAAGCTCCGCGATTGCTATTGGAACTCGCTGACGCTCGCGGAGCAGAACGAATGTCGCACGGTCGCGTTTCCGTCGATCTCGACGGGAATCTATCGTTTTCCGCTCGAGCGCGCGGCGGCAATCGTCGCGCGAACGTTGAGCGAGTACGCGCAGACGCACGATTCTGGGATAGAAGAGGTTACGATGGTTTGCTTCGATCAGACGACGTACGAGGCGTATCGCGCGGCGTTTGAAAAGGAGGAACTGGGGCGACCCGGAGCCCGGGTTGGCATTTCGCGCTAGCCGCGCGGTTGGTGAAAACCCGCTCCCGTTGGTCGCTATGACTACCCAAATGCGATT
>CADCOO010000086.1 GCA_902803085.1 uncultured Planctomycetota bacterium | reverse complement strand
GGTTCCACTTCAAAGTCGAAGTAGCGGAAGAGGTAGTAGTCGACCGAGACGGACTGCTGAACCTTCATGCGCGAGCGCGTTATGGCGTTCTGGTTGACGAGCCAGGAGTTATTGCCCGCGCCGCCTTCCATTGAACTGCCGCCCATGCCGCCCATGCCGCCGCTACTAGCCATACCGGCGCCCATCGAGTCCATGCCGCCCATCATGCCGAAGCCCATGCCGCCGCCGCCAACGCCGCCGCGAACGTCCGAGAACGGATCGCGATCGAGCAGCGTCGACTCGTCCATCTGTTGCATTTCCTCTTGGAGCTTGTTCCATTCTTTCATGTCGTCCGCTTGAACGGCTATCTGCTCCGTCGAATTAAGCGGAATATTCGGCAAGTTGGCGACCTCTTCCCCGAACGGTTTATTCGCCATCGGCGGACAGCTCATCGCCATCGGCGGGAAGTTCTGCACGATCGGCGCCTGATAATTATAACCGACCTGGTCGGAACCGGAGCCCGCCCAGAGATTGTTCTCTTTTTTGATCGCGCGAATCACGTCGACCTTCTGCCAGTCGACGGCGCCGCCGGCGCCGACCGTACCGCGCTGCAACTCGTAGAAGATATACCGAGGTTGGTCGCGCGCGTCGTCCATGTATTGAGCGTCGCTGTAGAGATCGCTATAGATCGACTGCTGCCTGCGAATCGGGATCGAGCCGGTAATCGTAATCCACTGGCGACCTTTGAGCTCGCCGCCCATGCCCATGCCCATGCCGCCGCCGGACATTCCGCCGCCAGCCATACCGCCGCCCATCATACCGCCGCCGCCCATCATACCGCCGCCCATGGCGCTATTGGCGTTCGCGCTCGCGGAAGGCTCGTTGTACATAATGGCGCCGATACACGCCTGCGCGCGGAGGTTCTCGAGCGGCAACGGCTTGACGTCAGGACGCTTGTTCTTGTCTGGGAAGAGAGATTGCTCCCATCGAACGGGCGTTTCGTAGGCGTTGACTTTAACGGAGGTCTTAATGAGCTCCGCGTACGCTTCGTACGGATAGACGACGACCGCTTCGTCGAATTCCTTCGGCGTTACCTTGCTATTCTTAATATTCTCTTCCGCCGATTGGGAGGACGAGTTAATCTGTTCCGGCGTGAGCGTGAACTTCTGCAATCCGCCGCCAAGCGCGACGAGCGCGCCGAAGAGCACGACGGCGACCGCGATCAACATATACTGACCGTAGAGAAGAAACGGTCCGTATTCGCTCGGGGGCGCGGCGTTCTTCTTCTTGGTTTTCGCCTTCGCTTTTGCTTTCTCTTCCTTAGCCGCCGCTTTCGCCGCCGCTTTTGCTTCTTTATCTTCTTTTGATTTCGCGCACATGGCGTCCTCTACTATCTCTTATGATCTTGTGATCGTAATGGGTATTGTCAGTAGCGCTCGATTAGCGCGAACATGGGGTTAAGCCGTTCGCGCTAACGCAGGGCGCGAATCGTTAATTCGTTCCAGCGGGCGCGTCGGCGTCCGTAGCCGTCGCGTCGGCAGGAGTCGCCGCGGCGTCGGTCGGCGTAGCCGCAGAGTCGGTCGGCGTAGTCGTCGCGTCGGCAGGAGTCGCCGCAGCGTCGGTCGGCGTAGTCGTCGTGTCGGAGTCGCTCGATTCGTCGGTTTCGGCGCCTTCTTCCGTCTTAACGCCGCCGGCGAGGGTCGCTTCCGCTTCCGCGTCGGCTTCTTCCGCCGAGGCGCCGGTCGCAAACGCGGCTTTGTTCGGCTTATTGAAGATGTTAATCACGCCGTAAATCTCGACGCGAATCGTATCGACGCCATATTCCGTCTGACTGAGCTCCGATCGACCGATTTCGACGCCGCCCATGCCGCCCATCATATCGCCAGCGGCGCCGCCCATGCCGCCCGCCGCGCCGCGTCCGCCGCGTCCGCCGCCGGCAGCGTCGCCGCCCATGCCTCCGCCGGCCATGCCGCCGCCCATCATGTCCATACCCATCATCATGGAACCGCCGCCGGCGGCGCCGCCTTCGGCTCCGCCCATATTCTCGAGCGGAATCGGCATTGTAAAGGGCACGTTATTGTCCGGGCAAACGCGGACGTGCTTGACGTCGATTGGCATCGCGCTATTAGCGCAACTCACGAGCAGATCGGGAATGTGCCGTTGATCGATAGCGAGCTTTAAGCATACCGGCATCATATTGAATTCGGAGTAAGGCGGTTTGTCGTCCGCCTTGAGGGGCGTATTATCCTCGCCGATATATCGTCCGGTGAGGATCTTCGTCATCGCCTGCTCTTCAGCGTTGCCGGAAAGGGAGAACCCGCCTTCGGCGCCGGGCATGCCGCTACCCGTCATCATGGCGCTACTGTCGACGGACATAAGTCCTCCGCCCATGCTGGCGGCGCTCTTACCGGTCAGGTCGCCAATCGTCTGCGAGAGGGTAAGCCACTCGACGGCGGCGTTCTGACCAATGAGCATCTGTTCAATACATTTCACAGGCGCCTTGGAAATATTGTCAGGATATTCCTTATTCGTTTCAGCAATAACGTGAATCAGGGCCTCGTAAACCCACAGGGTTTCCTGGGCGTACCAGACTTCGATCGATTCCGGATGCGCCGCCGTTTGTTCCCAAGTCGGTAGCGAATAAATTTCGGGATCGGGCCAGTCGACGTTGCCGATAATGCGACGACGTTGCTTATAACTCGGCAGACCGGGGTAGATCTTCTCAGACCAGGACGGATCTTCCGCCGAGGCGCCGCCCATGGTATCGCCCATCATGCCGCCGCCCATACCGCCGGAACGACCGCCGCCGCCCGCCATAGAGGTTCGCGCGCCGCCCATACCGCCAGAGCGACCGCCGCCGCCAGCCATGGTGGTTCGCGCGCCGCCCATACCGCCGGTCATACCGGCGCCCATGCCGCCGGCGCGTCCGCCGCCCATGCCGCCCATGCCGGCGCCCGCGCCGCCGCCAAGGCTTCCTCCGCCAATCTCTTCAAGAGAGGTGCCGACGACTTGGTCGTAAGCGGGATCGACGCCGTCGCCAGGCACGGCGCCAATGCCGAGTCCGCTCAATTCGCTCCCCATGCCTCCCGACATAGAGGCGTCGCCGCCCATCGATCCGCGCGGTCCGCCGCCGCCTCCGGCCATTCCGCTACCCATCATTCCGCCGCCGGCCATGCCGCCGCCAGCGGCGCCGCCGCCAGCCGCGCCTCCGCCGCCTTCAGCGCCGGCGGTAGAAATCGCTTGAATAATGCCTTGAAGGTCGTTCGCTTGAACGCCCCAAATAATCATGTCTTTCGGGGTGCGAATCCAGGGGTCGACGTCCAAATAATAATGCTCGTGCTTTTCCTTCTTCAGGATGGCGTCGTGTTGCTCCTGATTCTCAAATCGAGAAACAATGTCGTTGTCATGATCGTAGAGGAACGCGTCCGCCAACGGGGAATTCTCATCGTCCGCAGAACTGTGAATACCTATATATAGGAATTCGTTTCCGTCCGCGTCCTTATCGACGTAGATTGGCCAGAATCGTTCGTCTAAGCCCGTAAGCTGGAGACTATTGAGCTCCGCCTTCTTCAGAAGTTTGTAATCCATGACCTGACAACGGCGGCGGTTCATCTCCTTAATCAAGTCGGGAAGATGCTTGCCAATAAAGTAACCGTAGTCTTCGAGCAAGTGCGGCTTGCCGACGCCAATCGGATCCTTGAACTTCAACTTGTTTTCAACGAGATCGAGGAACTCGCTCGTAAGCTGACGCGGCCAGCGATTACGAATCTTCTGGTCGTTGTACATGAGTTCCCACGCGTTATAGACGTTGTCGGAGAGGATCTTCGTTTCGTCTTTAATCGCTTTAATCGTCGCGTCGTTAGGGTGTTTCTTATCGCTAGCGACGGAATCGGCGCCTTCTTTTGCCGATGTAATCGCCGTCGTCTTCTCCTCGTACGCCTTCTTAATCGAACTGCGAGCGATGAATGAAAAAACGAGCGCTAGTATAACCAACAGCGGAAGCACGATCCAGAAATAATGTTTTTTCAGGTCTGCCGGTTTGAAACCGCCTTTTTCTTTTGCCATATCAGTTCACCTATCTATTAACGTCGGCGAAAAAGCGCTATGTCTCGCATTCGCGCGTTCAGGAGTCGAACGCGCGAAGGAAACCTTGTGTTCTCTAGGGTTCGTAGACCGCGACGAGCGGCGCGTTACTCGTTCGTCGCGTCGTCGGGAGTTGCGGTCGTATCGGAGGCCGCCGCGTCGTCCGCAGTCTCAGTCGCGTCGGCGGCAGTCGTATCGTCCGGAGTCGCGGTTTCGTCTTCGGGAGTCGTTTCGGCGGGCGCCGCCGTTTCGTCCTCGGAATTCTCGTCGGTCGCCTCAGCGTCGTCGTCGTCGTTCGCCGTATCTTGCGAAGTTTCGGTCGCGTCGGCGGCGGTCGTATCGTCTTCGGCCTCGGTCGAGGCGGACTCGTCGGTCGTTTCCTCGCCGGACGTCTCGCCGCTCGCTTCAGCTTCCGCCTGCAATTTCGCAAGCTTGCGCGCGTCGCGATCGCTCGGCGGCGTCTCCATCCAAACGAACTGAATAATGAAGTCGTAACGACTCAATTGCAGAATCTTATCGCTACTGAGCTGACCGGCGATGCGATTCATCATGTCGCCGCCGCCCATCGCGCCGCCCGCGCCCGTCATCGACGCTCCCATTCCGGAGCCGCCGCCCGCGCCGGCGCCGCTACCCATGCTGCCGCCGCCCATCATACTGCCAGACTGGTTGCGGTTGCTACTGCCTTGACGCTTGATCAGCTTCTCCATGAGGTCGCGTCGCGCTTCCGCGGCGGCCTTCGGGTCGAGCAATCGGAATTCGTCGTCGATCGCCTGCGGATCAACGTGCACGGGGTAGTAAATACCCATTTCGGAGAGCTTAACCTCTTCCGTGCCGGTCTCGCCCGCTCTCTGACGTTCCAGACTAATCGGCAATTCAATAGAACCGTGCTTAAGGTTGTAGAGGATCGTGCGACGGAGATACTCGGCGCCACGAGCGGGATCGTCTTTATTATCCGGATTGTGGTAGTGGTATCCGGTCAGTTGAACGATGCGTCCTGGTCCGGAAGGTCCGGGAATCAATTCGAGTCGCGCGTCTTTCGCGAGGGTGATTTCATTAAGAGCTTTCGCTTCGAGGGACGCGTCTTCGGCGTCGGAGCCGCCCGAGGACGAGCTAGAAGAGCTAGACGAACTGCTTGAAGAGCTCGAGGAGCTCGAAGAAGAGGAGCTCGAACTTGAACTAGAGCTGGACGACCCGGACCCGCCCTTCGTATCGGACGCGGGAACAAACGGGAACATCTCTTCAAGTGTGTAAGGCGGTTTGTAGCCTTCCGACTCGGCGGAAGAAGAAGCGGAGGACGTCGACGCAGAGTTGGAGGAATCGGCGGCGTTTTCCGCGCCTTCAGCGTTTTCGTCTGCCGTAGCGTTTTCAGAATCGGCGGCGTTGGCGTCGGCGCCAGCTTCCGTAGCGGCGGCGTCGGTCGGCGCCGCGTTCGGATCGGGCGCGGGCGCCTCGATCGCCTTGCCGGACGCGTCGATATCGAAGGCTTGCGCTTCGAGCTCGTCGATATAGTACCAGCGTCGCACGAGTTCGAACCATTCGGAGAGATCCTCGACGTCCTGAACTTCAATATTATTAATATAGATGCGATTCTGCTTCTTAATCGCAGCCTTCTTCGCGCCGGTAATGCCTTCGGAGAGAATTGCGTCGTTGGGCGCCTCCGCCGGAATAACGGAGTTAATCGCCTTGAGCAACTCCATCCAGGTAATGCGTCCTTCAACGCCGCTCGTCAGGTGCCGACCGATATCGTCGTACTTCTTGAAGTTCGTCACCTCGGCGGTCGCCTGACTCTTTAATTTCGCCGACTTGTCCGCGACGCTTTCCGCCTGCTTCTGCGCCGAATCAAGCGCAGGGTTCTGTACGACCTTATACGTCGACGTCGTCGCAAAATACTGTATGCCGAGCCCCAGGCCGATAATCGCCGCCGCGGCAAGCGCCCACGGCTTTTTCGCGTCGATCAGGCGATCCTTGACAATGTCGCGCGGCATGAGGTTGATATTGAGCGGCGCTTCGCCCAAAAGTTGCAACGCGAGACCGTACGCCACGCCGAACGACGAAAAGTTTTCCGTGAAAAGCGCGTTCTTAACGACTTCGTCGCCGCGCATATTGTTGAACGCGCTCGGCGTGACAACCTCGTAACCAAGGCTCTTCGCCAAAAACTGACGAAGACCCGGAAGCTTCATGGCGTTGCCCATCGCGTAAATGCGACGAATCCGCGCTCGCTTATTGACCCCGCAGTAATATTTAATCGAGCGGTCGACTTCCGCGAGCATGTCG
Source organism: uncultured Planctomycetota bacterium (assembly GCA_902803085.1). GTDB lineage: Bacteria > Planctomycetota > Planctomycetia > Pirellulales > Thermoguttaceae > RUG369. Next base: position 5,655 of record CADCOO010000086.1, on the reverse strand, counting down.
CCAAAAATCGGCTTCATAGCGAGAATAACCGCCTTGGGGTCTTCGGCGTCGCTCGCGTGCCGTTTAATGTGTTCCGCGTTCGAGAAGGTGAGCTTGAGCGATTTCGTCAGCGCCTTCGTGAACATATTGCCGCCGACCGGAATATTGCGTAGCCAGACCGCTATTCCGTTCGTAATAACGATCTCCGACGCGTCGGTTCCGACGTTGAGAATGACGTCGTAGTCGACGAGCTCGTTCATATCCTGCTCGGAGAGCTCGTCGTAATTGTAGAGATCGTGCGCGAACGCGTTATAGAGCGCGACCTGCGCGCCCTGTAAGCAGTCGACGTCGATTCCAGACGCCGCGTACTTATCGACCGTTCGCTTGGCGACCTCGCGCTTCATGGCGTACATGAAGATGTGGAGATCGAGCGCAATCCCGCCCTCGATCGTACCGCCTACCTGTCGATAATCCCAGATAACGTCTTGGAGATCGAAAGGAAGCCACTGCTTGACTTCGTATTTGATAAGATCGGAAACCTTTTTCGGGTCGATCGGCGGCAGCGGCTGAAAACGCCAGAGCGCGTTCTGACCCGATACGGAAATAGCGACCTTCTGACCTTTCACGTCGTTGCGCGAGAGAAAGGTCTGCAACGTTTCCGCGAGGATCTCGTTCGCGTCGGCGCCGGGCTGCGTCAGAATCTTACTGTGTTCGATATAGTCAAACTGCAAGACCTCTATCGTGCCGGGCTCCGCGCCCTTACGACAACGTAGCGCCTTTAGCGACGTATTGCCTACGTCGATTCCCCATACGGTTTCATTCTTAGCCATAATCAATCGTCCCGTTGCCTCTGCGAGCTCGCGCGCGCGCCTGGCGCGTCAAAACGCGAACGCAAGAGCCGTACTCTGCTGTTTCCGCACGTCGATCGCGCCTCGCGCGCCGACGTCGCTCCGGTTGTCTCGAGACTGTCTGCCGACAGTTCCCGACGCTTATTTTCTATTGTAACCACATCGACGCCGTTCGGTCAAGATTTTTTTTGACCTTGACCAAGATATTTTGCCAATCTTAAGAAAAAAGGCGCGTCGTCGCCCTTGCGTTCCCTTGAATCGGCATATTCCGCGACCGGAAAAACGCGACGTCGCGCGAGGTCATAGGAAGGATTAACAAGAAAAAAATGACAAAACGAGAAAAACGACGCCGTTTTTACTAATCATTCCGATTATGCGGTCGAAAACAATAATAACGCGACGAACGGTCGCCGCGTTTCGAACTACCCCCCAATAATCGCTTGTTATCCCGATTATTTGCGAACGTACTTTAAAAGGAGCTCTCGCATGACGCGTATGATCGTTATAGGTATTGTTATGGCCTTTGCTATTGGTTTTGTAGGATGCCGATCTTGCCTCGCTCCCTACGATCACTGCCAACCGACCTTTATTCCCGAACGCGGCGACCAATGCATGGGCGAGCTCTATCGTTGCGGTTCCGTGCTCGGAGGAATGAATCGTACCTCGAACGCAAACGGAGACTGCGAGTCGTGCGGCGGCGGAAACGTTGAATACTTCGATACGACCGGCGCGGAAATCTCCGCTGCCCCCGCGCAGACCATTCAAAGCGCAAGCGCGACAAACTACATGCCGAATCCGCCCGCGCCGCCCGTATCGAACGTCGGCGCATACTACCCCGCTAACTAAAACGATCAAAGCGATGGATTTCGTCGAATACGAACGCGTCCGGCGCGCCTTTCCCCACGACGCGCCTTGCGAGGCGTGGACGCAAGACGACGGCGATCGCGACCTCTTCTTTATGACGCGCGCGCTAGAAGAAGCGGCGCTCGCCGCAGAGGAGTGCGAAACGCCGATCGGCGCCGCGCTCGTATGCCAGAATCGCGTCATAGCGCGCAATCATAATCGCAGAGAGCAACTTTGCGACCCCACGGCGCACGCCGAAACGCTAGTACTGCGCGAAGCGGCGCTCTTCTACCCCTCCTGGCGCGTCGAGGACGCAGAGCTCTACGTTACGCTCGAGCCATGCCTCATGTGCGCAGGCGCAATTCTCCAAGCGCGCGTCAATCGCGTCGTGATTGGAACGCTCGACCCGAAAGCAGGCGCGGTTCGATCGCTCTATCGCGCGCTCGAAGACTCGCGACTCAACTGGAACGTCGCCGTTCAAGACGGCGTTCTGCAAGAGGAGTGCGCTCAACTCCTCGTCGATTTCTTTAAAGCGCGACGCGAACGCGCGAGTAAAACGTAACGCGCGCCGACGGTTCGTCGGCGCTTGGGATAACGCAACGCGACGAACGGAAAGCGCGCAAGCAAAGGCGCCTTTCCGTTCGTTGCGTCTTTTATCTCGACGTTACGACCGCGATTATCGCTCGATCTTCGCTAAAAAAATATCTTATTATCTTACCAGAACCCCCTAAACTGACTTGACAAGTCTCTTGCACGAATTACAATATTGACATATCGATAAAAAAGTATCGATTTAAACCGCCGGGTTCCAGTGAATTCCGACGCGCGACGCGAAGTTCGCGTCGCCTACAAAGCTCCTAAGCGCGCGAGATTGCGGCGAACGTCGTCGCGGCGCGCGCTGTCAGATAATCGTAAAAAGCGAGGTCGAAATGGTCGAAATGCGTATTGAACACGACACCATGGGGGAGGTCGCGCTACCGCGCGACGCTTATTACAGCTCTCAAACGCAACGAGCGGTCGATAACTTTCCGATTTCCGGCAAGCCGATCGCGCCCGATTTGATTCACGCGCTAGGGCTCGTTAAGAAAGTCGCCGCCGCCGTCAACTTCAAACTCGGCAAATTCGAGAAGATCGCCAAACCGCTTGGCAAAGAGGAAGTCGACGCGATCATCGCCGCCGCCGCCGAAGTCGCCGAAGGAAAATTCGATTCCGAATTTCCGATCGACGTCTATCAGACCGGCAGCGGAACCTCCAGCAATATGAACACGAACGAAGTCGTCTCCAATCGCGCGATCGAAATCCTCGGCGGCGACCGCTTCGATCAGAATAAGCGCGTTCACCCGAACGACCACGTCAATCTCGGTCAAAGCACCAACGACATGTTTCCGACCGCGATCCACGTCGCCGTCGGTCAGCTCCTCCAGAAGAAGCTTATTCCGTCCCTAACCGCGCTCCACGACGCGCTCGCCGCTAAGGCGCAAGAATGGCAAGACGTCCTCAAGATCGGACGAACCCACCTCGCCGACGCCGTTCCAATGACGCTAGGACAAGAATTCGGGTCCTTCGCGCGTCAAATTGAAATGGCGAAAGAGTACGCGGAAAGCGCGCTGCAATGCGTCCTCGAGCTCCCTGCGGGCGGCACCGCCGTCGGCACCGGACTCAATACGCATCCGGAATTCGGCAAGGGCGTCGCGCAAGGACTCGCGGACGAGACGGGCGTTCCCTTCGTCGAAGCGAAAGATCACTTCGAAGCGAACGCGCAACGCACGGGTCTTGTCAACGCGCACTCGCTCCTTAAATCCGTCGCCGCGATTCTCATGAACGTCGGCAATAATATCCGCATCCTCTCCTGCGGTCCCCGTTGCGGATACTACGAAGTCATTCTCGCCGACCTTCAACCCGGCAGCTCGATCATGCCCGGCAAAGTTAACCCCGTTCTCTGCGAAAGCCTCATGCAAGTCGCCGCGCGCGTTATCGGCAACGACCAAACCATGACGACCGCCGCCGTTACCGGAGGCCAGTTCCAGCTCAACATCATGATGCCCGTCATGGCGGATACCACCATCGAATCGATTCGTATCCTCGTCGGCGCCGTCGACATTTTCACCGAGAAAGCGGTCAAGACGATGAAGGCGAACGTCGAAAACTGCAACGGCGCGATCGAACGCAGCATGGCGATGGCGACCGGCTTGAACCCGTACATCGGGTACGAGAAAGCTGCGGCAATCGCGAAAGAAGCGTTCAAGACGGGCAAGACTGTTCGTCAGCTTTGCGTCGAGAAAGGCGTCCTGAGCCAGGAAGATCTCGACAAGGCGCTCGATCCCAAACAGATGGCGAAACCTCGATAGTTTTGTAACTTTCCGACTCCGGAGGTTTCGCGACTCGCTCCTTTGGTTGCGCGTCGGGCGTTGCGAACATAGCGCTCGACGCGCCGCTCGGACCGATTTCTTCCGGGGTTCTCCTCTCACATCCTAGATTTCCCATAAGCTACAATGACGTCCCTGTTATTCTCCTCGATCGGTAAGAAGCTAATAATAAGCCTTAGCGGCTTGTTTTTGCTGGTTTTTCTCGCGTTACACCTCGTGCTCAATTTAACGGCGCTTATAGGACCGGATCATTACGAAAACGTTTGCGCCTTTATGGACACGAACCCTCTCATTAAGGTCATGGTTCCGGTTCTTGCGCTCGGGTTTGTGATTCACATCCTGTTCGCGACCTACTTTGAATTCAAGAATTGGGCGGCGCGTCCGCGCGCGATGCGTTACGCCGTTCCAACGACGACGAAAGGCGTCTCCTGGGCGTCAAAGAATATGTTCGTCCTCGGCGTGATCGTGATCGGCTTTCTGCTCATGCATTTGTGCCACTTCTGGGCGAAGATGCAACTCCAAGGTTTTCTCGGCAACGAGGAATCGGACCCCTACGAGCTCGTCGTTAATCTCTTTAGCAAATGGTACTATTGCGCGCTCTATATCGTGTGGATCGGCGCGATCTTCTTCCACGTCCTCCACGGATTCTGGAGCGCGTTCCAGTCGGTCGGTTTCTCCAACTCCATCTGGTTGCCGCGTCTGCAACTCCTCGCTAAAATTTACGCGACGGTCATTCTCCTGGGCTACCTCGCCATCCCCGTGTTCTTCCTGTTCCGCGGGGTAGAACTTTAAGGTTTTCCTCGGCGCGCTCTATCGCAATCGCAACGCGCGAGCCGTCCCTAATCGATCAATCATTAAGAAATCAAAGAAATACAATGTCCGATACAAAGTTGCAGTCAAAAATCCCTAGCGGTCCGCTCTCTGAAAAATGGACGCGCCATAAGGCGGAGATTCGCGTCGTCAGTCCCGCTAATAAACGTAAGTTGGAAATCATCGTCGTCGGAACTGGACTCGGCGGCGCGTCCGCGGCGGCGACGCTCGGCGAACTCGGGTACAATGTGAAAGTCTTCTGTATCTCCGACAGCCCGCGTCGCGCGCACTCGATCGCGGCGCAAGGCGGCATTAACGCGGCGAAGAATTACCAGAACGACAACGACTCCGTCTACCGCCTCTTCTACGACACGATCAAAGGCGGCGACTTCCGCTCGCGCGAAGCGAACGTCTATCGCCTCGCCGAAGTTAGCAACGCCATCATCGACAAGTGCGTCGCGCAAGGCGTGCCCTTCGCGCGCGAATACGGCGGTCTCCTCGCGAACCGCTCCTTCGGCGGCGCGCAAGTCTCGCGAACCTTCTACGCGCGCGGTCAGACCGGCCAACAGCTCCTTCTCGGCGCGTACGCGTCCCTCAATCGTCAGATTGCGGCGGGCACGGTCAAATCGTATAATCGTCGCGAAATGCTCGACCTCGTTATCATCGACGGGAAAGCGCGCGGCATTATCGTGCGCAATCTTGAAACGGGCGAAATCGAACGATACGGCGCGCACGCGGTCGTCCTTGCGACGGGCGGGTACGGCAATACGTACTTCCTTTCGACGAACGCAATGAACAGCAACGCTTCG
>CADCOO010000085.1 GCA_902803085.1 uncultured Planctomycetota bacterium | reverse complement strand
GTTGCGACGTCATGGCGCGCGCCGTCCCTAGAGACGATCAAAGCGCAGCTCGTCCCGGCGCGGTGGTGGAAAATCTACGAAAAACAAGGCGGCGTTCCACAATCGGCTCAGAATGAGCCCTACTCCTTTGCATTACCGAACGGACAGGGAATCGGAGGCTTCGCGTGGAACGCGAGCGGCGCGGCGCCGAGCAAGCCTGATCCTACCGTTCAGTGCTTGCTCTGTCCAAGAAAATGCGTGATCGCGCCGAATAAACTCGGAAAATGCTCCGCGCGCGTCAATCGCGGAGGAAGCCTTTACGCGCGATTCTATGCGCGCCCAGTCTCGACGGCAATCGATCCGATCGAAAAAAAACCCCTCTATCATTTCCTACCGACGACCACGATTCTTTCCCTCGGAACCTTCGGTTGCAATCTCTCCTGCAAATTCTGCCAAAACTGGACGCTTTCGCGTTCGCTATCGCTTGACGAGACTGTCAATAATATTCTTCCGCCTGAGCGAGTCCTTCAGATCGCGATCGAACGAAAATGTCCTAGCGTCGCCTTCACCTACAACGAGCCGACGATCTGGGCGGAATATGTTATCGAAACCGCGCGCCTATGCAAGGAGCACGGAATTAAGACCGTCGCCGTAACGAACGGAATGATCTCGGGTCAAGCGCGCGACGATTTCTATGACGTAATCGACGCGGCAAACGTCGATCTCAAAGCTTTCAGCGAGAGCTTCTATCACAATCTTGCCGACGGACGCTTGGAAGACGTTAAATCGACGCTTCTCTATTTAGCCCAACGCAAAGACGTCTGGCTAGAGGTTACCAATCTCATCATTCCAACCCTCAATGATTCCGAAGACGAGTTGCGCGCTATGTGCGAATGGCTCGTTCAGAATCTAGGCGACTCCGTTCCCCTACACTTCTCCGCGTTCTTCCCGGCGCACAGAATTACCGACCTGCCTCGCACGCCGAAATCAACGCTCGAACGCGCAAAAGAAATCGCCGACTCCGCAGGGCTCAAATTCGTTTACTTAGGAAACGTAGACGACGAACGAGGGGGCGAGACCAGATGTCCGAAATGTGGAACGCCTCTCGTTCGACGTTCCTACCGTTATGCAACGAAAATTACCGAAGAATTCCAGCAGGATCCTGACGATTCGACCGCTAGAATCTGCGCCGTCTGCAAAACGCCAATTCCTGGAGTCTTTCAGTAATATTGGCAGAATACAGAATTTACAAAAGATATGACGAAAACAGGGGGCTGACGAAAAAAACGTCTTTACAAGGTTGTTTTTATACGCTATCCTTGTTCGAGCAATTTTGCGATTGCAGTACTCAACGGACGCCCTTCCACGAACCATTGGAAAAGACGTCTAGTCAGCCCAAATTAAGGTGTGCGCTCATGGTTTCCTCAATTATGCGAATAAACGCGGTAACGTCGAGTTTACTTGGTCTGTTTGCCTTCTGTGCTCTCGTCTTTTGCGCTAACGTTGGCGCTCAGTCGGATCAGAACGCAGTGAAATTCGTCGCGCCGAGCTTTGTTAATACTAACGATCCGGAATCGAAGACTGAAGGCGAACCGATCGCCAATATTAACGACGAAAGCGACGACTCGGAACCTGCCGATGAACAAGGAGGGGAAGAAGAAATCGCTGAAACGTCCGAAACGGAGGACGAAGACGCCGCGAGCGCTCTTGTCGACGTTACGACCAATCCGACGGGCAATACCGTTGAAAAGGAACCGTACGACGTCTACAAAGAGAACGGCGTATACTTTGAAGGTTGGGATACCCCCGACGTCGCGCTCGTCTTTACCGGCATGACGAACGGTTACATCGAGCCGTGCGGATGCGCCGGTATGGAACGAATGAAGGGAGGACTCAGCCGTCGCCAAACCTTCCTGAATGAATTGCGACAGGAGTTGGGATGGGAAACCATTGTCATTGATTCGGGGCAAATCACCGTCGGCTTTGGCGTTCAGGAAGAGTTGAAGTTCGATATGGCGATGAACGCTTTCCATCTCATGCAGTATGACGCAATTGGGATTGGAATGGGCGAACTGCGTTTTCCCGCTTACTTCCTCCTTACCTATACGGCGCCGACTTCCGCCTCGAATCAAAGCATGTATACTTCGGCAAACCTTGGAGTATACGGCTTCCATCCTACGTATACCCTACCCTACAAGATTATTGAACGCGGTGGGAAAAAAGTCGCCGTCGTTTCGGTCGTATGCAAGAACGAAGCGATTGACCGACGCGACGAAAATATCTTCTTCGAGACGCCGGAAAAGAAGCTCAAGGAAATTCTACCTGCCTTAGAAAAGGCAAAATGCGACGACGCCGTGCTCATGGTTCACGGTACCGAAGAAGAAACCGTTGCGCTCGCTAAAAAGTTCCCCATCTTTAATTACGTCCTAACCTCCGACACGCCTAGCGAACCGCCGGCAGAATGTAGAAAGATCAACGGCAATCAGAATCTTATTGAGGTCGGAGAAAAAGGAAAGTATGCTATTGTTGTCGGCCTTTACGCCGACGGCAAGACGCGATATCAGCGCGTCGCGCTTGACTCGAGATATGAATCCTCGCCCGAAATTACCCTGCTCATGAAGGATTATCAATCGATCCTTAAGGGACTCATAACGTCGAAAGGCTATAAAGGAGGACTCGGCGTCAATCCGGCGCGTGCGCCCATGGCGGAAACTCTCGGAAAGTACGTCGGCGCTAAGAAGTGTCGGTCTTGCCATGAGGAGTCTTACAGAGTGTGGGCGAAATCGAAGCATGCGACCGCCTGGAAATCTCTCACCGAAACCGCCAATCCTCCGCGAGATTTCGATCCGGAATGTATCGGCTGCCACGTCGTCGGTTGGGACGGACTCAATCACTTCCCCTACGTCGACGGATTCGATTCCGAATTGAAAACGCCGGAGCTCGCCGACGTTGGCTGTGAAAGTTGTCACGGACCGGGCGAACGTCATATGGCGCTGGAACTCGGCGACGACGAAGCGGAGCAGGAAAAGGCGCGCGCGGCAATGCGACTTGGAGATTCCGTTAAAAAGACCTGCTACGCCTGCCACGACGGCGACAATAGTCCGGAATTCGATTTTGACAAGTACTATCCGCTTATCGAGCACGCTGAAAACGACGAAGACGAAGAATAGTCCCTCGTCCCACTTTTAAAGAACCTTCCTTGAAAACTCAATCGGCGGAATTCTCTTTGGATTCTGCCGATTTTTCGTTGACTAAGGAAACAAACGGGATATAATTAGGCGGCGATTAGGCGCTGTTGCAGTTTTTCTGACAGAACGAGACGCTTATCTGACGGTTTTTTAATATTTCGAACGTTCTTAGATCAAGGCTCATTCTGTGGAATTGGAGGTCGTATGTTTGAGGGTAGAAAATTTGACAAGCTTTTAATGCACAAGCTGTCGATTGCGTCGGCTGTTGTCGGCGAGGATCACTCTATTCGCCGCTACAACAAGCCGTTTGCCGATTGGTTTGCGCAAGGGGATGATCCGCGATTGCGAAAGCTCGTCGGAAAAGATTTCTATTGCGTCTTACGTCGTCCCGAAATCAAAGACGGATGCTACGCGCCATTCTACGCTGCCGCTCATGACGATTCTACGCCTGCCGAACGCCGTTCGATTCTTAAAGCGCCTCTTTCGGATAAGGAGAACGCAGAAGTACGAACCTATGAAATGCTCGTTAACGACGTTCAAGTAAGTTCGAGAAATTATTTCCTCGTCGAACTCAGGGATCTTTCAAAGTCGAACCTCTTTGAGAGAATGCACGAGACCTTGCGAGAAGCGGGCAATGAGCTTACTGAGCTCATTGATCGTGAATTCCCCAATTGCACGTACGACGAACTCATACGCAAGCTCGCCGGAAAGATTAAGGAACATATGTGGCGCACCCTTAAAAGGGACGTCTGTGAAATAAGGACTATCGATTTTTCAAAGCCTGGAAGAGCGCTCATGCCCTTTATTAATTTCGGGCTCGAAGGAAACGCCGCGCAACGCGCGCTCATTGCAAGCGCGACGGGCGACAATGGAATTACCGGGTACGTTGCCGATACGGGCAATGTTTACGTGTGCAAGGATACGCACAACGACCCCTATTATATTGAGGGCGCGATTGACGCGCGTTCTTCGCTGACGGTTCCTTTGGTCTATCGCAGTCAAGTCGTCGGCGTCTGCAATGTCGAGAGTCTGACTCCCAACGATTTTTCCGGGCACGACGTCGTCTTTTTACAACTCTACGCAAAAGACCTGGCGCAAGCGATTCATCTCCTCGATTCTTATCGTCAGAAGAACGATACGGAGCGGCAACGTTGCGGCAAGATTATGCGTCAAACGCTCGACGTCATGCTCGAAGAAGCGCTCGAAGAAAGTTGCGCGTTGCGAAGAGAATTAGAGGACGTCAAGCGCGAGCATAGCGACTCAGACGCGCTAACGCGCTTAGAACTGCAACTTGATTCTCACGTCAAGACGATTTCAAACGTCAAAAAGACCTCGACCGACATGTCGGCCTCTTTTCTATCCTTTGGCGAAATTCGGGAGAATCCGACTCCGATCGTCAAGGAAATACCGCTTCACGTGCCGGAGCAGTCCTTCATGAGGCTCGTTTTCGGCGCGCAAAAAGGAGACTATCAACGCGTGTGCGCCTTCTTACAAGGCGCTCGATGTCTCGTCATTAATAAACGTATGGACGACCCAGAATGTGAAGAGCGATGGGAAGCGTTCCTCAAGCGTTACGGCGCTTACGTCGACGTCTTTTCGTCCGCCGCTACCGCTAGCGAAGCCGCGTACCTCATGGACTACGACTTCATACTCGCAAATAAATACTGCGATCATCGATATTTTGCCGACGTGACCCCAGAAGAAGCCGCCCAGGCGCAGGCTTTGCCAATTAAGCCGACAGACTTCGATATTCACCGACCTGGTTATTTTGAAGCGACTGAATTGCCTGAGGCGAGCTTGGAAACGCGAAAAAATGTGCGGAAGTTAATTGAATCGGGACGATGCGACGACGCCTACTTTTTCTATCGCCGACTCGCAGACCGACTAATACAAGCGGGAAGACCGTTGCCGTTCATTATTCTCAATACGCCGCAAACGAGCAACCCTTACGATTCCACTCACGTGCAGCCAGATATGACCGTGCTACGAAAATCTTTGCTCAATATGCGAGTCGTCCAAAGTGAAATACAATTCAACCCTGAAGTTCAATTTCCTTATTTAACTCTCTTCAACGCGCTATACAAAGAACTCAAACAGACGGAGAAATTAGGTGAAATCGACGCTTAAGCGCCGAAAACGCGACAAAAGAGATTCGCTTTTATTGACGTCGCGAATCGTTTCGCCGATAATGGCGGCGAATGCTCCCTCCAGAGGGACGCCGGTAAAGCGCGTATGAATCTTAATGTCTGCGGATCATTACGAAGGAATAGGTTGATATTATGACAGCAAAGCGACAGAACAAATCGAACAAGCCTCAGCGAATTGCCGTTACAAAAGAACCGGACGAATTCGTTTACGCTGCTGCGGACGTCTTCTTTTCCTCGATGCAACCCGACGAGGAAACTTCTGTCGACGACCCTTCTGGCAAAAAAACAAAAAAACGCAAGGCCTCAAAGGGATGTTGCGTTCGAACCGCCAACGAACTCAACGAGAGGTTCGGACGCGACGATATGACGCGCGAGCGTATTTATCCGCTCATTTGGGAAGCCATGCGGAGAAATTTCGTCGTTATGAACGCTCCTATTGCGGAGAATCTCAGTAAGTCGATTATCGAAAAATTCAATCTCGGCGAACGTATCGAGGCTACAAACGGCGCCGTCACCGTCGTAAACGTCGTTGGCAATACCGCCTCTAGACGCGTCGGAGAGGCCGCCGCCGACAGCGTTGTTACGCTCATTGACAAGGTGCGCAAGGAAAAAGAAGCGCGCGCTATTGCAAATGGCGAGGACCCGGAAAAAGTGAGAGTTCATCTTGGACTGGGCGCGGGTTTTACCGCAATGACGCTCGCTGATCGACTTTCAACAAGATTCTCCGCCGAAACGCCGAAACTCATGCTGCACGCGCTAACGCCGGGCGGATATTACTTCCAAAAACAACAGAATTCGCCGACCTCGTACTTCCAGCGTTTCTTCGACAAGCAATTCGACGTTGAATGTCAGGGAATGTTCGCGCCGCCTATTGTAGGCACGGATAATTACGAGCGATTGCGCGTTAATCCTTCGTTGCGCGCAAACTTCACTCAACGCGACGATATCGATATCCTCGTTACTTCGCTCGCGACAGCGAAGGATCCGCACGGGCTCGTTCGTCAGTACTTTATCCATTTGCGCGAAAATGGACATATCGACGAAGACGTCGTTCAATCTCTAGAAAAACAAAACTGGGTCGGCGACGTCCTCTTCCAGCCATATTCCGCTACGCAGCCGATTTACCCGAAAACGTTGCGCACCGTCTCGCTCTTCAACTTTCAGGAACTCGTTGAATTCTCAAACCGTCCTGGCAAGCACGTCGTGGTGATCGGAGCGCCGTGTGGAGAGTGTCACGCAAGCAAGGCCTCCGCGATATTGCCGTTGCTCAAAGAGCCCTCCATGAGATTGTGGACGCGCCTCTTTATCGATCGCGACGCTGCGATTGAGCTACTTCAGGATTAAAAACGAATACGCTTTCCTTATCGCGACGGTAGGTCGCGTCGGCGCCTCCGACGCGACCTACCGTTATTTTAGAAGAAAACGTTGAGTTGCGCGTTTATTCGCACCATTCGGGAATGGGCGCGGTCAACGGCGCCGGCGCGACCCCTTGCTGCAGATCTTTGATCGCGTCAACCGCTCTTTCAACGTCGTCCTCAGAAACTAGAGCTTCGAGGGCAAATCGAAAACGCTTCGTTTCCTGAGCCGCGATCGGCATAACGCGGCCGTGCGATTTCTCAAAGGAGCGCGTATTTGGGAAATTAATCGCCGGTTCCATGCCGGATACGTAAATATCGCTATTGGGACGTTGCGTTTTCCATAGGATGAAATAAGGAAAATCGCTTTTGTTGAACGATAGCGCAAGACCGCGACGCTCGTTCTCTGACGTTAGCGCGACCATCGTGTCGCCGGAAGCGTCAGAGGATAGGTCAAAGAAGTAGCACGTCTCGGCGCAGCCGGGGATTGGCTCGCGAAAACGATTCCACTCCGGTAATTCCTTGACCGCGTTCCCGTCGCGAGGGCACATCGTCTTGTAGGCCGCGAAGAATTTCGAACCCGGACACACAAGCGGGTAGCCAGTGTTAATGTGATAGAGGAGCTCGAATTCGTCGTCGACGCTAGCGAGATTAACGATCTCGTCCTGAACGTTCAATTTCGTGTCGCCGAGTTTGATTGCGTACGTTGTGCGCAGTAGCAAGCGGCGTCCGAAGACGCTCGATTCCAGAACTTCGCCAACGACGGTTACAATTTGCGATTCTTCGTCGAAAGTAAGTACGACTCGACGCGCGGGCAAATTGGAAATGCGACCATGCAACGGGAATTTCAAAACGCCGTTCGAATCGAACTCAGGCGCGCCGTTACTCTCGAGACCGCAACGCGCGATCCATTCGGAAAAACCTTCAAGCCACCCGCAACCGTTCGGCGCAAAAAGAGGGACGAATTTCGGATGTACCGGTCCGTTAATCGGAGAGTCCCATTTTAAATCCAGATCCTCGCATCGAGCCTTGAGAAGGTTCATGCCGCGAGAAAGGAGTATCGTAAACTCAAATCGACCGGCGTCGATTTCGAGAACGTCGAGACCGTCCCGCACGCCGCCTAGCAGGCGACGTTTGACAAACTTATAAGGATATTTGCCGACGCTTGTTTCCGCTACCCCGCTGATCGTCTGGGATTCAACGTATACGTCTTCTGCGGAATCAATCAAAACATATCTTTTTTCCATGCTCGTTCCTTATGCTTTCGTAACGGCGCGCTGTGAACTGAAAAAGCGCGCGACACAAAGATTGTAACGCGCGCTCTATGGAATTTCAAGCATGAATAACGACTAGCGTAGAGGATAATAAGCGCGATTCGTCGCGCCCTCTACAAAGACGGCGTTGAGTTCCGGATTAACGCGCACGGGACGCAACGTCTCCGTTGAAACAAAAGCCCAGTGAGTTTCCGCCGTCGCGACAATCGACGTCTGAGGAAACTCAAAGTCCTTCAGGTTAGTAAAACCTATCGCGCGCTGAATCTCGTCTTCCGTAACGTCCTGGGGCAGTGCGAGAAAACGGTAGCGACGCAAGCAACTAGCGCGTTTCATTTCCGCTATCCACGTCTGTAAAAGGAGTTTATCGCCAAGGTACGTCGAGCGACGATATTCTACATGGTGACTACGAACGACCCAAATGGATTTATTCGACAAATAACGCTCCGCCGTCCAACCGACCGCCGAGGAGTGCTCGACCGCTACGTCTTGCATCCACTGGACGTAATGTACGTTGTTAGTATGACCCCAGACGTCGAGATGCGCGTCTTTAATCTCGACGCAAACGCCGTACGCGGGGCTAATCGTTTGTTCAAGAGGCAAGCCTGATAATGAGTCCGACATAATTCATACAACGGATTGAATCGAAGGAAAGGAAAAGGGCGTTCGTCAGGAAATCCAAGACAAACGCCCATATGGTTACGCTGGAAACGGTAGCGTGGGATTACAGGTTTTCACAAACCAAATCGCCGACTTCCGTCGTCGAATAACCCATCTTGCCCGCCGCTTGGCTCTTCATCTTCGTGCCCGTTACAATCTGGATCGCCTTCATAACGCGTTCCGACGCCTTCGTATAGCCTTCCTGGTTCAGAAGCATCGACGCCGCGTTAATTGCCGCAATCGGGTTAATCACGTTCAAACCGGTGTACTTCGGCGCGCTGCCGCCCATCGGCTCGTACATGCTCGTCCCGCCGGGTTCAGGGTTGATATTGCCGCCCGCCGCGACGCCCATGCCGCCTTGCAAAATCCCTGCGAGATCCGTAATGATGTCGCCGAACATATTCGTCGTAACGATGACGTCGTAATATTCCGGGTTCTTAACCATCCACATGCAGCACGCGTCGACGTTATTGTAATCGAGTTTGACGTCGGGATATTCCGCGCCGACTTCCTCGAACGCGCGCATCCAGAGATCATGACCGTAGGTCAAAACGTTCGTCTTGGCGACGAGGGTAAGCTTCTTACCCTTCGGATTATTTCGCTTGCGGCATAGCTCGAACGCCCAGCGAATGCAGCGCTCGCAACCCTTGCGCGTGTAGAT
>CADCOO010000084.1 GCA_902803085.1 uncultured Planctomycetota bacterium | reverse complement strand
GGCGGACTGTCGTCGAGCCAACTTGGCGAGTCCTTTGCGCTCTCGCTCGTTCGATCGCCGGACGCTAAACGATTGTATCTTTTGCGCTCCGACGGGGTCGTCGACGTTCTCGAATCTCGCCCGTGATCTTTTAGTGAAGTTTAGCTCGAGGGTGCGCGCGTTCGTAGACGGCGTGAAGCGTCGCGGTCGAAACGTGCGTGTAGATCTGCGTCGTTACGATATTTTTGTGCCCTAGCATTTCTTGAATCGATCGAATATCGGCCCCGGCGTCGAGCAAGTGAGTTGCAAACGAATGACGCAACGTGTGCGGCGAGACGCGATCGTCGAGTCCTTTCTCCGCTATATAGCCCTCGAGTTTGCGTCCGACGCTACGCGTCGACATACGGCCGCCGTTCTTATTGACGAAGACCGGCTCTTTGAGGAACGCTTCCCACCGCGCGCGCGCGTCGGGATCGTTAAGTTCGCGCGCGAACGAAGCGGTTAGCCCGCGCTCGCGTCGACGTTCTTCGACGTATTCCGCCGTCGTCTCTTCGATGGTTCGGTCGTCGTTTCCTTGAGGGTTGAGCGCGGCGTCTGACGGGAGAAAGACGGCGAGGAACCGCTTCAGTTCGCGACTGGGAGGCGCCTCGCTTGCGAAGCGTTCGCGATCGCGTCGCCGCGTCGTCTTGCCAGCGTCGCGCAGATACTGCCGCGCCGTTTCCAGATAGACGCGCAGCGCCTCCTTCGCGTGCGAGCCGATAAACGCGAAGCGCTCGCGACGCCCTTTACCGCGAATCTTGAGCAGGTCTTCGTCGAGTAGCAAGTCGTCAAAATTGAGTCCGACGCATTCGCTAACGCGCAGACCCGCAGAATAAATGACTTCAAGAATCGCGCGATCCCTAACGCCGAGGGGATCGGCGAGGTCGGGCGCGGATAGTAGTTTGAGAACGTCGTCGCTTGCGAGAACGAGCGGCAGCGGACGTCGCGATCGCGGGTTTCGTAGCGCGCGCGTCGGATTGCCATTCGCCCAACCTTCTCGTTCGCCGAATTTATAGAAACCGCGCAATGAGGCGAGTCGTCGCGAAATAGTCGCTTTGGAATATTCGCTCTCTTGCATAGCGAGCAGGTATCCTCGGAGCTCTTGCGCGTCGACTCCGTCGGGAGTCGGAGTTTCGCCTGAATGGCACAGCGTTTCGTATTCGCGCCACGCTTCGAGGTCTTCCCGATAACTTTTGATAGTGAGTTGCGATAGATTGCGTTCGACGTCGAGATAGACGAGGAACTGTTCGATGGCGCGCTGTAGCGGGACGGTTGTGTTCATTATTCAATGGAATGCGCGTAGCGTAAAAAGCCCCGGTGAAAAGGGGAGCTTTCACCAGGGCTAGGGTAATCGGTAGTCGATAGGGCTTATCGTTCGGAAACGTCGTCGTAATTAGCGGCGATTTTTTTGGCGAGTTCGTCGACGTCGTAGGCGCGACGCTTTGAAATACGCTTTTTGAACGACTTGCATGACGCGACGAGATCCGCTTCGTCTTTTTCGCGCATGACCTTTTGCGTGAGGACGGCGGCGTCGAACCAGGTGAAACTTAGGTCGGGGTCGGATGCGTAGCGTCCAAAGGAGTCTAGGATAGACTCGCGATTCTGACCATTATAGAGGAAAACGTATCGTTCTTTACCTTTGACTAACGCTAGCACATTGACGTCTTTATTCATTGAAACGACCTCTTGACGCGCCGCCTTGATCGGCGCTTCGGCTGGTAGGATGCTGTTCTTCGGGGGGTTGATAGCCGGACGCTGCATAATCGTTATTTCCGTAACGTCTTTCCGTAACGCCCGCCTAATTATCTAATCGGACGCGGGTGGGAAAACTTGATTGAAAAATCGGCAAAAAGTTTTTTCAGACGCGTAGGAGTTAAAATTGTGGAATAATTGCGCGCGCCTCTTTCGAGACGTTTGCGATCGGTGTATAATAACCGTTGGAGCGTCGAATCGTCGCGTTGGGCTACGCGCGTTTCGTTCGGATCCTAGAAACGTTGGGGACTGTGAAGAAGACTAAGAATACGGAAGCGGCGCCGAAGGCGAAGGAAGACGCGTTGCGCGCGCTTATGATCGGCGACGTGGTCGGCAAGCCGGGGCGAATGATAGTAACGCGATTTCTTCCGGAAATTCGCGCGCGTTACGGGATTGATTTCGTCGTTGCGAACGCGGAGAACGCGGCGGGCGGTTCCGGGATAACGCCGGAAATTCACAACGCGCTGCTACGCGCCGGGGTCGATTGCATTACGCTCGGCGACCATGCGTTTCGCGCAAAATCGATCTTTCCGATCCTCAACGCGAAAGCGCCGCGCATAATTCGACCGGCGAATTTCCCGTCGGAAGCGCCCGGCTACGGCATGATCGTCCTCGACGCGCCCGGGAACGACAAGCGCCCGTCGATTAAGGTCGCCGTCTTTACCATGCTGGGTCGAATCTTTATTCAGCAGCCGGTCGACAATCCTCTCACGACCGCCGAGAAGTTGCTCGCGCGCATTCCGGACGTGCGCGTTCGCCTGCTCGATTTCCACGCGGAAGCGACGAGCGAGTCGCAGATTATGGGACGCTTTCTCGACGGCAAAGTCTCCGCCGTCTTCGGAACTCACACGCACGTCGCGACCGCCGACGAAACGATCTTGCCCGGCGGAACCGCGTATCAGACCGACGTCGGTATGACGGGACCTTTTGAAAGCATCATCGGACGCAGAATTGAGAACGTCGTCGATAATTTCCGCACCGGACGCCCGAGTAATTTCGACGTCGCCGACAAGGACGTTAGAATTAACGGCGCGCTCGTCGATATCGACCCCATGAGCGGCAAGACGATTAGAATGGAACGGTTCGTCTTTGCCGAAGACGGCGAGTAGGGCATAACCGGTCCGGCGGATCGAATCGCGCGTTTGACGAATCGACGTTTCCGTTGGTCCCTTTGATTACGCGTCCAGTAGAATACGCGCGCTATAGGGTTCGACTTGCCGACAGGAGAGAATATTATGGGAATTATGAAACTGACGCGAAAGACGTCGGGCGCATTTCTAGTTCAGCTTACGGCGTTTTTTCTAGCGTCGGCGTTGGGCTACGGAGCCGACGTCAAGACGCTCGACGTCTCGGGAATCGAAACGGTTTTCGTACGCGTTGCGCCCGGCGAGTTCATGATGGGGAGCGAGTTGAGCGAGAGGGAGCGGGACGCGGACGAACGTCGACACAAGGTTCGAATAACGCGAGAATATTGGCTTGCCGAGGTCCCGGTAACGGTCGCGGCGTATCGGAAGTTCGTCGACGCGACCGGATACGAGACGGAAGAAGAACGCGCGTCTGGGAAATATACGTGGCGGAACGCCGGTAGCGACGGACTCGACGTTTCCTTCAATCAGACGGAAACGCATCCCGTCGTTTTAGTGAGCTGGCGCGACGCGCAGGCGTACGTAAAATGGCTGAACGAGAACTACGCGCCGCAGGGTATGACCTTTAAACTCCCGACCGAAGCGCAGTGGGAGTACGCGTGCCGAGCGGGCGGCGATACGACGTACTGGTGGGGCGACGACCCGGAGGACGGCAAAGGAAAACTCAACGCCGCCGACTCCAGCGCTAAGGAGAAGTACCCGAGATGGGAGTGGACGACGTTTGCCTTCGACGACGGGGTAGCTTTTACGGCGCCGGTCGGCAGTTTTACCGCGAACGCGTGGGGGCTAAAGGATATGTCGGGCAACGTCTGGGAATGGTGCGAGGATATTAAGGGACCGTACCCGACGGAGGAGGTCGACGATCCGACGGGCGCGTCTGAAGGCACGTACCGCGTCGTGCGCGGCGGCGGTTGGGACTCTCGTACAAAATATTGCCGCTCGGCGCATCGGGGCGGCTGTCTCCCGGATTTCCGATACAACGGACTCGGATTTCGGGTTGCGTTGGTCGAGAGGGACGAGTAGGTTCGAGTTGGGGACCTCGTTTTACTTGCAATTTGCATTGTCTGCATTGACCACAGGAAAGTGGTCGCAGTCGCGCGCTCGTAGCGTTGATCCGGGGAGCGATTCCGGGGCGGATCGCGATAATTGTTTGTGCGAGCGCGAATCTCTATTTGGCGCAGAATCGCCCGACGCGTTTTCATGAGGATAATCGTCTATTGCCGACGGGAGCCTCATTTCATGCGCAATGCGCGCCACAGCGCAGTTTTCTAGGGCGCATGCAGAGAGCGTTCGTAGCATTATCGCGCCCTTTCGCTTCAGCTGAAGCCGGAGCCTTCACAGACCTCCGCGGCGCTGCGCGCCGTTCCGGTCGGATCGCAAGCGTTCTTCAACGCGAATTGGTACTTTCCGAGCGCCTCGAGAATGACGCCTAATCCGAGTATTGTCCACAGGACAACTGCAAAATTGAATCCGGTTTCTGGAGGGACCTGTTGAATCGCGTTATATCGCGCAGGGAAAAGCGTTACGTTTTCTACGAGCGCCGGGAATGCGGGAACGGCGACGAGCGCGCCGACGTTGGGATCGGTTGCGGCGGCGAACCAGTAGAGATTGGGCGCGATCAAGGTGAAAATCGGCGCTTTATGTTCGACGTCCCTCAGAACGACGGTAGCGTCGGGTCCGTAGCAGATCGTTGCGGTTGCGATTGGGAGCGCGTCGATTTGGGAGCTGGCGAAGTCGGGAAAGGTTGCTTTAAAGAGTTCTTCCGCTTTTGTCTCCTGGCGCGGCGCGTAGCGTTGATTTGTTGCGTCGGCGTAGTTGATCGTCGCAAATTCTACGTTGCGGTTAAAGGTCGACAAAATCGCTTCCCGCCAAGCTTTCGTATCCGGTTGCGCGCCGCTCCAGACGATAACTGCGCTTTGGGAACCCTTGAGATACGTCTGCAACGCGTCGAGATCGCGTTTTGTAGGGAGGGTTAGATCAGCTAGGAGAACGACGTCGTAGCGCGCCGGCGAGATCGATTGCGTTGTAAATTCCAGATAGGAAACGAGATCGACGTTTGACGCCTCCCCCTCTGAATCGAGCGCTAATTCGAGATACTCGGCAAGCGAACGGTCCCCGGCGCGCGTCTTGTCGGAAGCGTCGATAATGAGAACGGTTAGTTCGTCGCCGCTCTTAAGCGCGGGCGTCGCGGCTGCGGGCGGTTCGCTCGACTTGGGCGCGCTCTGCGGACTCGCCCACAGTAGCGCGAGCGCGATAATAATCATCGTTTGCACAACGGCTTGCACAACCCGACGACGCGATCGACGCTTTCTTTCGCGCCGTCCCGATAGAAGGCGAAGCGCGGCGAAGGGAACGCGCGGAAGATTACGCGGCGGCGTGAGAAACGTTAGCCACGGCGTAATTGCGAGCGGGAGCGCCCAGAGCGCGTGCGGGTTAAGGAACGTCATTGTTCGACTCGTTGGCAAAAGGGCGTTCCTAATCGCCGCAACGAATAAGAACGCCCTAAAACTTTAAAATTATGCGACGGTCAACCCGTCTTTTCATAACGACTTAGCGACTAATGCCCGACGCTTTCATCATAATATTGAAGATATCGCTATTAAAGATGAAGTCGCCCGAGAAGCCCCAGAATTCGCCCGCTTTCGCGTCGTTGCCGCGTACGAACTCTTTCGCGTACTCCGCGCCCGCGCCCTTAATATAGCACGGAACGAGCGCGTTCGTGTGGCTGCCGCTGCCGTACTGCACGGCGGGATACTTGCCCTTTTCGGTCTTCGGAACCGGCTGGAATCCGAGGAATTCGTCTTCCTTGCTCCATTTTCCGTTGCCGTCGACGTCGTCGTAAGTGCCTTCGCCCCAGATTTGACCAGTTTCATGATCGGCGGTTACGATTACGAGCGTTTCGTCCCACGAGGAGTACTTTTCAATCCAGTCGATCGCAGCGTCGATCGCGTTTGCGAACGCGACGTGCTCGCGGCAGGATTTAGGCGCGTTATTGGCGTGATTCGCGTGGTCGATATTGCCGCCTTCGATCATGGCGTAGAAGCCGTTCTCATTTTGCGACAGGATATTGAGGGTTGCGAGCGTCATTTCGGCGAGGGTCGGCAAATGATCGACCGCCTCTTGGCCGTAATGCTCGGCGGTGAAATTCGGGTCCTCAATGCAGCCGTCGATCGCGGGCACGTCGCCTGTCGTGCGGCAAATGCCGAGGAGTTTCTTGGGGAGCTCGGTCTTCTTATCGGGCGTCGCGGCGGCGAGTTCGGCGAATTGCGGACGATCGTCAATGAATGTCCAGCCCTTATAGCCCTCGTTCTTGCTCACGGCGTCCCATACTTCGCGTCCGCCGACGAATTTATAATCGAGTTTGTCCGGGTCCTTGTCTCTCTTTTTACCGTTGTCGTAATACGGATGCCCTGAACCCATGAGAACGGTTAGCGGGAGCTCGTTGATCTGCTCTTTACTAATTTCTTCGTAATGACCGCGGTTGATATTGTGCGCGGAAGAGCCCGCTGGGGTCGCGTGCGAAATTTGGTCGGTGGAAACGATTCCAACGGCGCGACCGGCCTTGTAGTTCAGATCGGCGAAGTTTTCAAGCTTATTGCCCTGCGGATCCA
This sequence comes from uncultured Planctomycetota bacterium, assembly GCA_902803085.1. Classification (GTDB taxonomy): domain Bacteria; phylum Planctomycetota; class Planctomycetia; order Pirellulales; family Thermoguttaceae; genus RUG369. The sequence goes on along the minus strand of CADCOO010000084.1, from coordinate 7,442 downwards.
TGCAAACATAGGAATTGAGGGTTTTAACGCCGGTATTGAACGCGGTCGCCGAGGCGCCGGAGTCGGTCGTTTCGGTATTAGTCGGTCGCCATTTCGCGCCGTCCATGTCTTTCCAAAATTCCTTGGGCACGTATCCCATATTCTTTTCCGGATCCTTAACGGGATCCCACTCGACGGTTCCGTCGGAGTGCTTGTGTAGCATGAAGGGCGCGGAGGCCATAACGACGGGGAATTTCTGATAGGACTCGGCGCCGAGACCTTCGCCGTGATGATACCAAGTTCCGAGCGCTTCGGAATTAAAGCCGTTGCCGTCGCCGAGGAAGACGATGACGTTTTTAGCCTTTTTCGGCGCGTCTTGAGCGTTAGCGACGACGGAGGACGCGCACAGCGTTAAGGCGAGCGCGGCGACGACGAGCATTTTAAATTTGGTCATTGAAGTCTGACTCCAATCGATGCGTTGTACGACGCGTCGCGCCGACAACTAGTGGAATCGAACGCCTGAGTTCGATTCGTAGCTTACTTTAAAACCTCTCCCATTTTACCAAAAAACGAAAGGAATAAAAGATAGACGGGGCTAATTTTGCGTTTTTTTGAGAGATATTTGTCTTAACGCACAAAAAAACGGGACTTGCCGCGTGGTAACGACGAGTCCCGTTTCGATTCTTTACGCGTCTTTAACGCGGGCGACCCAATTAGAAATCGTCGCGCGGACGACGGCGTTGTCGCTGCGGACGCTCGCGACGTTCTTCGCGATAGTCGTCCTGACGTTCGCGCTCTTCGTACTCGCGCTCTTCCGCGCCTTCAGGACGATCGGATTCGCCGCGTTCCTTGAGGACCGCGCGACGGCTCAGCTTAATGCGATTCTGGTCGTCGATCGCAATAACCTTGACCTCGAACTTATCGCCGATCTTGCAGAACCCTTGGATATTGTCGACGTATTCGTCGGAGAGCTCGCTAATGTGGCAGAGCCCGTCCCGACCCGGAAGAATCTCAATGAACGCGCCGAAATTCTGAATGCTCGTAACGACGCCTTCGTAAGTCTTGCCGATTTCGACCGTCGCCGTAAGCTTTTCGATCTCCTTCATCGCCGCTTCCGCGCCCGCTTGATCCGCCGCCGCGACCGTTACGATTCCGTCGTTATTGACTTCGATCGACGCTCCGGTAAGCTCTTGGATGCCGCGAATCGTCTTGCCGCCGGGACCGATAAGGAGCCCGATCTTGTCCGGGTCGATATTGGTGCGCAGTAGGCGCGGCGCATATTGCGAGACGTCGTCCGCCGGACGAGGCGCCGCGGCGAGCATCTTGCGGAGAATGCCAATGCGCGCTTCGCGAGCTTGCTTGAGCGTTTGCGCGATAATATCCTTCGAAATTCCGTTCGTCTTAAGGTCGAGCTGAATACCCGTCACGCCGTTTTGCGTGCCCGCGACCTTGAAGTCCATATCGCCGTAATGGTCTTCGTCGCCCATAATGTCGGTGATCGTGATCCAGCGACCGTCCTCTTCTTTAACGAGACCGATCGAGATGCCCGCGACAGGGTTCGTAATCGGAACGCCCGCCGCCATGAGGCCGAGCGTGGCGCCGCAGACGGTCGCCATGGAGCTGGAGCCGTTCGATTCGAGAATATCAGAGATAACGCGGATCGAATAAGGAAATTCTTCCTGGTCGGGCAGAACCGGCTTAACGCTTCTTTCAGCGAGAGCGCCGTGTCCGTATTCGCGTCGTCCGACGCCGCGGTACGGCTTGCATTCGCCGACGGAATAGGGGGGGAAGTTGTAGTCGAGCATGAAGCGCTTAGTGTACTCGTCGAAGAGCCCCTCGACGCGTTGCTCGTCTTTGGAAGTTCCGAGCGTTACGGTAATGAGCGCTTGGGTTTCGCCGCGCTGGAAGAGCGCGGATCCGTGAACGCGCGGTAGGACGTCGACGCGACATTCGATCGGTCGAACTTCTTTAATTCCGCGTCCGTCGAGTCGCTCTTGCGACAGGATAATATCGCGAACGACGCGTTCGACGAAATCGTTAAAGGCGACCTCAAAATATTCGGGCGCGAAGAAGTTGGGTTCTTCGGAGCCTTCCGGGGTCTCGACGACGAGCGCTTGGCGCGCTTTTTCTTTAACGGCGTCGCAAGCCGCCGCGCGCGCCAGTTTGCCGACGGTCTTCTTGGCGGCGCGGAATTCGTCGTAGTAGCCTTTCATAAGCGCGTCGTAGAGCGGCTTGGTATTGAGCGGCTCGAAGGTCATCTTTTCGGGCGCGATCTTTTCGACGAGTTCAAGTTGCAGTTCGCAGATTTCGCGGACGTACTTGTGCGCCGTCATGATGGCTTCGAACATTTTCGGCTCGGGCATTTCACGAGCAAAGCCCTCGATCATGAGGACGGATTCCATATTGCCGGAGACGACGAGATCGAGTTCGCTCGATTCGAGCTGCTCCACGGTCGGGAATGGAATAAAGGCGTCGTCGACGTAAGCGATTCGTACGGAGGCGAGGGGTCCCTGGAAGGGCAGCGGGCTCAGCTGCAAGCAGGTTGAGCAACCGTTCATGGCGACGACGTCGGGATCGACGAGCTTGTCGCACGCGAGAACGTTCGCGAAGACTTGGACGTCGTTATAGAATCCTTTCGGGAAGAGAGGACGAATCGGTCGGTCGATGAGGCGCGAAGTGAGGACTTCCTTGAGACCGGGGCGTCCTTCGCGTTTGAGAAAGCCGCCCGGGAATTTACCGGCAGCGGCGACGCGCTCGCGGTAATCGCACGTGAGCGGGAAGAAGTCTGCGCCCGGCTTGCAGGGCGCGGTAGTAGTCGCGCAAAGTACGACGTTGTCGTTATATCCGATGAGGCAGCTTCCGTGCGCTTGTTTAGCTAATTCTCCAGTTTCAATCCAAAACAGACCGTCTCCGATCTTTCTTTCAACTCTAGTTTTCAACGTAGAACCTATCTTTTATACTTTCTTTATCCTTCTGCGAATCCTCCGGAACCTACTTCGTCCGGCTGATCCGAATAAAACCAACGGCCACCGCCTCGCGATTTAAGAATGAAAACTCATGCGCGCGTGGGTCGAGTTATAGAGAAACGCGCGAGCGTGTCGTGCGTCGAGCGTTCTTAAGAACGCGAAGCGTAGACGACGCAGAGGTCGACTACGCGAAAAAAAACGCCGTCGTACTCTTGTAAAAGAATACGACGACGCGCGTAATTAGCTTACTTGCGGAGACCAAGGCGTTCCTTAAGCGCCACGTAGCGCTCTTGGTCCTTCTTCTTGAGATAATCCATGAGACGGCGACGGCGACTGACCATGGCAAGCAAACCGCGACGCGTGGAATAGTCCTTCTTATTGACCTTCATGTGTTCCGTGAGCGCGTTGATCTTTTTGGTCAGGAGAGCGATCTGGACCTCGGGCGACCCGACGTCGGAGTCGCTACGCTTGTATTCGGCGATGATCGCTTGCTTTTCTTCCTTACTCATAATCGTCATAATTGAACCTTTAACCAAGGTTGGGAGATCGACTAGCCTCGCAGGACCGATCGATTCCACAGGAGTCTTTGCGTAATATCTTTCCTTATACTTTGTCAACTTGCAGTCGCCTAAAAAGCAACGTCTAAACAAAAAGACTTAGTTATTATATCGCAAATTTCCCATTCGACAAGGGGACAAAGTAATAAATCTCGCGAAACCGTTTCCGTTTGTTGAACGCGCGAAAAAAGTCGTTACAATATTGGGGCGGACGTTTCGAAGAGCGAGACGTCGATTGAATTGAGTCAATCGTGAAAGCGAGGATATATGACGATGGCAGAGAAACTCTCGCGTTTTGGCGCGCGCGCGGCGCTGGCGTTATTGTGCGCGACCGCGTTTTTAGGACAAGTTGCGCCGACGTTGGGCGCGTCGGGCGCGTTTAAATTAGAACGCGAACTAACGGACGATTCCGTGCAATACGAGGTTCCGAGCGCGACGTGGCGCGGATCGTTCAGCGTGCTGGCGCGGGTAGAGCTTCGTGGTCAAGGCGCGGAGAAGGGGAACGGGGATAATCTCGGCATGGTCTTTAACGTGTCGACCGGCTGGTACGATGGATTCCGCCTCTACTTCGACTGGCGCGACTCTCGATTCAATTTCCAGATAGGTCGTCCGAGCGCGAGCGCGTATACTGCGCGCGCGACGCGTTCGAGTCTGCCTGGCATTATGAGGGAAGTCGTCGTCGTCTACGATTCCTTCGCGCGCTACGCGACGCTCTACGTCGACGGCGAGAAGCAGGGGGAATGCGCGTGTCCGGACGGCTTTACGCTGAAGGACGCGCCGCTGAACGTTGGGTTCGGCGGCGCCGGGGTCGGCTCGAATCGTATGTACGTCGACCGCGTGGAATATTGGGATCGCGCGCTAACGGCGGACGAGGTCTTGACGCGTCATAACGCGCGCTCGGCAGGCGAACGCGCTCAAACGCAACTTCTCGCCGAGCTCGATCTTTCCCGAACGTCGATACCCGTCGGCCTGGATTACCTCAATTTGCGCGCGGCTCAAACGCTCGATTTGCCGTCAATAACGCACGTTCTCATCGATCGCGCGACGCTCTTTGGTTTAATCGATCGTCTTACTTCGCTCGATCTGTCGAGGGTCGAGGAGTTCGAAGAGCTCGTTCGAGCGGCGGTCGCGTCGTCGTCGACGGCGGCGCCGGAATCGGATCCTCCGACGATCGACGATCTTGAGCGTTACGGGGCGTTGAACGCGGCGCTGACGTCGGTCGCCGCGCGCGCGAAGGCGCTCTCGGCGGAGACGCGCCAGACGGAATCGCTCCGCGCGAATCGCGCGCAGGGGCGCGAGCTGTCAGAACGTCTGCTGGCACAAGGACGCGCGGCGACTGACGCGCAGAGCGCGCTTGCGGAACGCCTTCCGAAGTGCGCGGCGACGTACGGCAAGCTTGCGCGTTACGACGCCGTGGTAGAGTCCGCGCGTCGTTTGGAGCGTGACGCGCTTACAGTTTACACGGGCTTGCTCAGCGAGCCGACGGGCGAACGTTACGCGCGCTACCTGTACGTTTCGCCGCAAGGGTCGGACGATTCGGGGATTGGTTCGCAATCTTCCCCGTTTGGCACGCTTGCGCGCGCGTTCGAGGAAGTCGAGCGCCTTACGAAGGAGGGCGAGAAGCGCCGTTTTGTCATTGAGATGGCGGCGGGCGAATATCGCGCGACGCGTCCGGCGAAGCTGACGGGCGCGAATTCCGTCGTCGTGCAATCTTCGGAGGGAGGCGCCGTTATAACGGGCGGCCGTCGAATCGGCGGCTTTGTCGATTTCAACGCGGCGTCGACGTCGCGACCGGATCTTGGCTCGCTCTTTTCTCGCGTAAACGAGAGTTCTCGCGCGCACGTTTTCATCGCGGATTTGCGTCGTGCCGGCGTAACGAATCTCGGGAGTCTTGCAAGTCGCGGCTACGGTATGACGGACGCCGTTAGACCGATACCAAGCCTCTACTACGACGGCAATGCGCAGACTCTAGCGCGCTGGCCGAACGCAGACGAGAAGCGTCTTTCTTTCGGCGAAAAGGTAGAATTGGAATCGGCGCCGGAAAAGAGTTCCAGCTTTAAGTACGATTTCGATCGCGTCGACGGCTGGCGTCTGACAGGGGACGCGGAGAAGGACGATATTTGGTCGTTCGGGCTTTTTGAGTGGGAGTGGGCGGCTAATTTCCGGCGCGTTCTCAATATTGATCGGGAAGCGAAGACGATAACCTTCGATTATAATAACGGGTCTGGAAAGTTTGACTACTATTTCGTCAACGTTCTTGAAGAGCTCGACGCGCCCGGCGAGTATTACGTCGATCGCGCGTCGGGACTTCTCTTCTTCTATCCTCCGGCAGAGCTTGCGGACGCGTCGGCGCTGAACGCGGGCGCGGTTGAGTACGACGAATACGAAGGGCGCTTTATCGAGCTTGAAAACTCGACGGCGGTTCTCATTCGCGATTTAACGCTCAAATGCGGGCGCGAAACCGCGATTACCATGAAGAACTGTCAGCGTTGCTTCTTCGATCACGGCGTAATCGAGCAGATGGGCGGACACGCTGCGGTTATAAAGGACGGCGCGTTCTGCGGCGTCGTGAATTCACGCCTGCGTTCGCTTGGCGCGTGCGGCGTGCGCATGAGCGGCGGCGATCGCAAGACGCTAACGCCCTGTCGCCATATTCTATCGAACTGCTACGTAAGCGATTTCAGTCGCATTGATCGCGTCTACGCGCCCGCGCTGCACGCGACCGGCTGCGGAATCGTCGCGACGAATAATTTAATATGCGATTCGCCGCACCACGCGTTCCGCACCGACGGCAACGATATCTATGTCGCGCGCAACGAAGTTCATTCGGTTGTTTATGAATACAGCGACCAGGCGGGAATCGACGTCTATTGCGATCCGACGTATCGTGGAATCGTGATCGAACGAAATCTTTGGCGTCACATTGGCTCGTCCTTCGCGCTGTGCGGTCAGGCGGGAATACGTCTCGACGATTCGATATCCGGCGTCGTTATGAAGAACAACGTCTTCTATCGCTCTTCGGGCGGCGGTTTCGGCGGCATTCAAATTCACGGAGGTAAGGACAATCTTGCGCAAGGCAATCTTTTCGTCGACTGCAAGCAGGCGTTTAGCTTCTCGCCGTGGCGCAACGATCGCTACCTTGATTTCATACGCAACCAATTCCCCGAGAACGTTGATTCGCCAATCTATCTGCAGCGTTATCCCTTCTTCGACGAATTGACGACGGGTATCGATCGTAATTTCATAATCGACAACGGCGCCGTTAATTGCGGCAAATTCAATGTGAACGGGGACGAACTCGACGTTTTCGTCGGTAACTGGCGCAAAACGGCGACGCCCGATTTGCGCGCGCTTGGCGTTACGGATCCTACCGACCTTGTTAGCGAACCGTCCGAAGTCTTTCTGCACGACGGTAAAGCGTTGCGCAAGTGGCTCGAGGAACTAGGCGGCATTTCCCTGAAGGACGTCGGTCTGAAGGCGGATTGGAACGACGCGGGGGAACCGGTTTCGCCGCATTATAGCGAGGGAACGCGTTAGGACTTGACGTATCGTAACAGCCGAGAAAGAAAAAGGCGTCGCGCGAATGTGCGCGGCGCCTTTCCTTTTATCGTTCTGGTTGTAAGCTCGATCTTGACTCATTAGCGAGCCGTTCGATTTTTCAGCGTTCTTCTTTTAGCTCCTTGGCGTTCTAACCATCTTTTCTATGGGCTCTCTGAACGCTTCGCCGTCAACCTCATTGTCCGCGCGACTTCGGCGTGAACGACGCAAAGCTCCCCGGTCGTGGAATAACGGTTTTCGTAGCGTTTTTGTGTAAACTAACGAACGCCGCCAAGTTTCCCGAGGAACGGGCGACTTGACGACGTCTTTTTGGGGAGGTTCAGGTCGTGAACGCATTTTCCGCCCGCGCGCAAACGCGCCAGCGGAGACGCCGCATAACGTC
>CADCOO010000083.1 GCA_902803085.1 uncultured Planctomycetota bacterium | reverse complement strand
TCGCCGTAGACGGCGTAGGCGCGCGCGCGACTGCCGCCGCAGATATGTCGGAACTGGCAGGCGCCGCAGATTCCTTTGTAATTGTCCGGGTTCTGCAACGCGTTGAAGAGCGGATGCTTCTGATAGACGTCGACGACGGAGTCTTGCGGAAAGCGTCCGCAGACGATCGGTAGAAAGCCCGCCGGGAAGATTTCGCCGTTGTGCCCGACGAACATGATTCCGCGTCCGTCCGTAACGCCGAGGGGCGCGCGCGAACGGCGTCCTTGCCCGACCTTTTCAAGTCCTTCCTGCTCCTTCTGATCGAGCGGGCGCCCTTCCGTCTTCATGGCGTTGGCGAACGCGGACTTCGGGAATTGCGGGCGCGTCTTCGGCGCGGCGAGCGGATCGCCGCCATGTTCGAGAACGAACCGACGATAGTGCGGCGCCTCGGTCGTCTTAACGGAGAAGGGCTTCGTTTGCGAATGCTGATAAAGCTTTGCGAAGACCTCGCGATATTCCTGCGGCGAAATGCGCGTCTCCTCGACCCCGCGACCGACCGGTACGAGAAAGAAAACCGACCACATCATAACGCCGGTCTCTTCGAGCATGTCGGCGATCTCGTCGATCAAATGCGCGTTGCGTTTGGTGATCGACGTATTGACTTGAACCGGCAACTCCAGGTCGCGCGCGTACTTGAGCATGTCGAGCGCTTTGGCGAAGCTGCCCGCGAAACCGCGAAACGCGTCGTGAACTTCAGCGTTCGGGCCGTCTATGCTGATTCCGATTGCGGAGACGCCCGCTTCCTTCGCTTTCTTAAAGGCGTCGAAGGTCGCGAGCGGCGTCGCGGACGGCGTGAGCGCGGACCCGATTCCAAGGTCGGTCGCGGCTCGGATAATCTCGAAGAGGTCGGCGCGTTTGAGCGGGTCGCCGCCTGTAAAGCAAATAGTCGGCTTGCGTGGGAACCGCGCGACGTCCTCCATGAGCTTGATCGCGTTCTCGTGCGAGAGTTCGTCTGGCGCTGCGCTCTCCTGAGCGGAGGCGCGGCAGTGCTTGCAGACGAGGTCGCATGCGCGGGTAACTTCGTAATAGAACATCAGCGGGTTCTTAGTAAAATCGTCTACGGTATAAGGTTCGCGTCTCATTGCGTTTGCGTCTTTCTTTAAGATAAGAACGAGCCGAAACCTGCGAAAACCGTTGGTTTCGGCTCGATATTGAGCGAAATCTATAAGTCGATCGGAGTCCGAGAGAACTGGATTAAATACCTCTCGGCGGCGCCGGCGCGACGCCTTGCAGACCTTGCGCTCTTGCGCGCGCTGCGGCGCCGTACGCGGGCGTCATTGCGCGACCGTACATACCGCCTTGCGGGAATATTCCTTGTCCTCCGATGTAAGGCGTGGACAACATACCGGTCGGCGCTTGTTGCTGTCGTAAATACTGCATATAGGTCGCGAGCGTTTTGGAGTTGATTGATTTGAGTTCAATAACGCGCACTTTGCGGACGCTCTCTTCGAGAATCTCTTTGTCGACTTCGTTAACGTACTCTTCAATTTCCTTTGCAAGCTCTTCCGGCGCATAGACTTCAAGACTGTTAGTCGTTGGATTCGGCGAGATGCGAGGCGTAAGATTGCCGGGCATGAGCGTCGTTTGGAACTTGCGCGAGAAGGCGTTGAGAACCTGCTGCGCCATGCGCAAGGCGGAAGTGTTCTCGACCTTGATCTTATACGGTTTGGTAATCGGCTGCGGGAAGAGATTGACGTCGTCTAGGAGGACGAGCATTGCGCCGACCGCCTCGCGATCCGCCTTGGAGCCGAAGACCATAAGAGTATTGAGCGCGGGATCCTCTCGAAAGGAGAGTTGCGTCGGGGGCGTGATGGTGCGCATCGTGATCCCGGACGAACCTCCGTAGTAATCATAGTCGTATCCGGAACCGTACCCAGACCCATATCCGTACCCGTTTCGCCCGCGTCCGGTCTGATTGACGTTAATTCGATCGGCGAGATAGGTTTGCAGTCGCGGGACAATCTGCGAGACGCCGACGTTCTCGACTTTATAGACGGTATACTGGCGACTCTCGAGCAAGACGCGTTCGCGCGCTTTTGCGAGGTTCTCTTCGGTCATATAGGACAAGTACTTCGGCGAATCCGGATCGTCGGACGCCTCCATAACGTTGACCAACGGCGCGGGTTCGTTCTCGCTTTCGGTCGTCGGCTGGCTTTCAGGTTCCGCGCCGACGTTTTCTTCGGTCTTACCTTCGCGATTGGCCTCGTACTGAGTCTTCATTCCTTCGACGACGTTCGTCAGATTGCGCTGAAACTCTTCGAGCGCGTTTTCGTCGGAGGAAGAGAGTAGAATCGATCCGTCCGGATTCACAACGACGTAGACGCCCGGCGCTTGCGGCACGGCGCCTTCGACCGGCGTTTGCGTCGCGGCCTGCGTCGTTTCAGCGTGCGTATCGACTTGCGGCGCCGGTTCGCTCGGATTATCAGCGAGCGTTTGCGGCTCGTCGGAAACGAGCGCGCCGCAGGCTAGCGTCTTCAAGGTAAAGAGGTTTCGTGCGGCGAGTACGAAGGCTGGCGTTAGGAGGTCGACGGCGTTGGAGGTTGCGCGCTCGGGCGTCGGCGCGGGCGCCGGAATGGGTTGTTCAGGCGCGGGCGCGGGTTGTTCAGGAGCAGGCGCAGGGCCAGAAGTAGGCGCCGGCATTTCAGGGGCAGGGGCAGGGGCAGGCGTCGGCGCCGGTTGTTCAGGAGCTGGCAGCTCGTTGTTCGCGGCGCCTTCTTTGGTTTGAACGATTCCTCCGTCCCCTTGAACGACCTTAACGGGATTGTCGCGCTTCCATTGCTTGATCGCGGCTTCGATGATTTCGGACGTATTGCCGCCGTCGATGGTAACGGTTCGAATCGGTCCGTCGCCCTCCTTGACTTGAAGCTTGGGCGCTTCGCCCGGCGTCGTTGGTTCTGGTTGCGTGATCTCGATCTTCTCGAGGTTCTTAATGTCGACGGGCGCTTCTGCGGCGTTATTATCTTCCGCGTTCTGAAGCTCCTTCTGTTTCTTATCGTTGTCGCGGAGATAGAGTCGTTTGCCGTTAGAGAGCGCTGCGCCGCCCTTGGTCGTCTCGGCGAACGGCTTCATTTTTTCGAGATCCTTTTCGCCCATTTGAATGAGAACGCGTCGGATCTGTTCAAGCAAAGTGGGAGTCGCGCGCACGAAGAGTTGATTCGAGTTGGCGTCGAACCGCACGTCGACGTAGGTTCCGTCTGTCTCTATCATTGAGAAGACCTGGCGCGCCGTCTGCGAATCGACGTAGAGCAACGGGAAGATTGCGAGCTCGGTCTCTTCCTGAGCGAGTAGATCGAGGACGTTCTGAACGAGTTTGTGGTCGTCTTCGCGACCGAAAACGATCAGCTTGCCGGTCGAGTAGTCGCGATACATATCGATTTCACTGCCGATCTCGTAGAAGATCGAGTATAGCGAGCTGTACGCGGAGGAGTTCTTAACGGTATACGCCTGCATATAGGCGTCGGGATCAGCCATTCCTCCGGCGCGAATCTCTTCGATGAGCTTTTCGACCGCTTCGTGCTGGATCGCGGTTCCGCGCACGATAATGCAGCGCTGATAGGAATCTAGCTGAACCTGGAACGCCGGGTCGCCGGTGTAGAAGTTGCGCAGCGCCGCGAGGACGCGCGTGAAGTTGATGTTGCCGATGTTAAAGACCTTGAAGGAGGTGTTCCTTTCGGGGTCTTTTTCGTCGATTTCTTTAACGAGCTGTTCGATCTTCTTATGCTCGTCTTCGTAAGCTTTAACGAGTACGGAACGCGAGAGTTGATCGATCACGACGGTCGTTTGCGGATACATCGTCTGAATCGCGTTCATAGCGACGGCAAGCTGCGAATTTTTGAGGCGATAGACTTTCGCCGTCATGCCGTCGTCGCGCGTCTCGTTGAGCTGAGTAATGAGCTCGGCGATCTTTTCGTGCTCGATCGGTTTCGCAGTTATGATAATTTCATAAGGGGACGCGCCCGCGCCTATCTTAATATTCGGATAGAGCGGCAGGAGCAACTGCGAAAGTTGCGCGAGCGTCATTCTGCGAACGGAATAGGTCCGCATCGAGAGTTTCGCTTCCGGCCGTTCGAGGAGCAGTTCGTCGACGATCTCGCGTATCTTCTTCTGGTGCGCCGGACGCGCGTAGATAACGAGGAACCCGGGAGTCGACGACGGCAGGATCAGCGCTTCCGGTTCGACGCGTTGGATATTGGCGACGACCGTCGGATGCGACGCGACGGGAATGTCGCTAATATCGTACGCGACCGCCGTATAACGCGATTCCTCTGGAGGCTCGACGTCAAGCTCGGCGAGAAGTTTAACGACTTCTTCCTGAATAATCTCAGGTCCCTGGCACATGAGATCGCCGGACGAAGACGCGTAAAACGCCGCTTGGCCCGCATAGCGCGTGGTGAAGAAACCAATGACGTCGGTAATTCGCAAATGAATTAACGGATATTTCTTAACGACCGTTTCTGGGAAAGCTTCGCCGATCGTTTCGAGCGATTTCTCAATGAACGCGTGATCGGCGAGTCCTCCCCACGCGATAAATCGATCGCCGGTGAGCGCGTACATCGAGACGCCCGGCAATTGCGGGGCAAGAATACCGATCGCCACTTGTGCGGCGCTCGCGGACGTCTTGTAAATCTTCGGCTGGAATCCTTCTCGTTCTTCCTCGGTCGGCATGGACTCCATTTTTGCGAGCATTTCCTGGAATTTCAGGTGGTCGAGCTCGCTTGCGATCACGAAGATTTCGTTCGATCCCTTGCCGGGATAGATCGCGACGCGCGGCAGCACCGAGGGCGTAATGCCGATGAGGCGCGTATAGCCGATATTGTGCAAATAGTAGGGCTTAAAGACGAACGTCATTTGCGCGTTTTCGACGCGTCGTTCTTTAAAATAGATTGCGATTTGGTCGTGCTGCGGTTCGGGCGCGTAGATAACGAATTGTTGCGCCGCCGGATAGGGCGCGATTGAAATCGTTGGGAAGTTGCTGCGAATCTCTTGGTAAATAACCCAGTAGGAGGTCATGTCGTCCCACGTATAGGAGACGACCTTCGGAAGCGCCTCCGGATCGGCGGGCTGATCAAACGCCTTGATCGCGTTTTCCACCTCGCTATGCTGGAGCGGAGTTCCGTAGATCACGAGCGCGACGCGCGCCGGGTCGGGCGTAATTTCCAGATTGGGGCATACTTTGGTCAGGAAGAGAACGGCGGTCGACACGTCGACGTGCTTGAGGGAATAGGT
>CADCOO010000082.1 GCA_902803085.1 uncultured Planctomycetota bacterium | reverse complement strand
TTGTTCTTTAATACGACGTTAAATCAACCTGAAGCTTAGACGCGTTTGAACTGAACGTCTTTTTCGTACTGTTCGACTTCGGCGATCCACTTTTCTCCAACCGGCACGCCGTTCTTTTCGCAGTAGTAATCCCACACCGGGCCGAAAGGCGCCGACTTAAGCTCTTCTAGTAGCGCCAGACGCTTGGTGTAGTTCAGATCGTTTTCGTACTGGCGGAGCTGCTCGAGCGGTTCGAGCGAAGCGCACAGCAACGCTTTGATCGCATTGCGCGTGCCGATCGTCCACGCGGCGACGCGGTTGATCGTCGCGTCGAAGAAGTCGAGCGCGAAGAACGTGCGGTCGATGACCCCGGTGCGCATGAGCTCTTCGGCAATCGCGCGCATCTGATCGTTCCAAATCACGACGTGGTCGGAGTCCCAACGAACGCCGCGGCTAACGTGCAGTAGAATCTCGTCGACGAACATCGACGCCGCCGAAATCTTATCGCTAATGCATTCCGTAGGATGATAGTGACCGGCGTCGAGCGTCAGGACGAGGCCGTTCTTAATCGCGTAGCCCATGCAGAATTCATGGCTGCCGACCGTGTAGCTTTCGACTCCGATGCCAAAAAGCTTGCTCTCGATTCCGTCGCGAATATTCTCTTTCGGATACTTAACGGAGAAGATTTCGTCGTAGGACGCGGCGAGGCGTTGACGCGGCGCGAGGCGATCGACCGGCGTGTCCTTTTGGCCGTCCGGGGTCCAGTGATTGACGACGCAGGGGGTTCCCAGCTGTTCGCCGAAGTAGTTCGCAATCTTACGGCAGCATTTGTCGTGAGCGATCCAGAAATCGCGAATTTCTTTCTTCGGGTGAGAAAGGGTGAGCGTGTCGGCGGCTTTCGGGTGAGAGAAGAAGGTCGGATTGAAATCGAGACCAATCTTATTGGCTTTTGCCCAATCGACCCAGCCTTGGAAGTGGCAGGGTTCGATTTCGTCGCGATCGACCGGCTTGCCGCCGTTCTCGAGATAGATGGCGTGCAAGTTGAATCGTTGTTTGCCAGGAATGAGCGAGAACGCCTTCTCGGCGTCGGCGCGCAATTCGTCAGGCGTGCGCGCTTTTCCGGGATAATTTCCGGTCGTCAAAATACCGCCGGAAAGGGAACCGGCGTTTTCAAATCCGCCGACGTCGTCGCCCTGCCAGCAGTGTAGCGAAATCTCGATTTTAGAAACGCGGTCGAGCGCGGCTTCGACGTCGACGCCCAATTCTGCGTATCGTTCTTTGGCAAGCGCGAAAGCTTGTTCTATTTTACTCATAATGATTCCGATCTCCTAGTCATATACGCTCGCCGGCGTTTCGCGGGCTAGCTCTGGTTATTCGCCGAAAGGGTTCGACGAGACATTTAGTTGTTTTATGAATTTAACCGTTTTAATCGTTAAGCGCGACGTTCAAAAATCCGATATTTCCTATAGCGCTGGTTTTTTGTATAATCCCGGTCGCGCGACGTCTGATGGTCGTCGTATGCCAACCAAGTGTTATTCGAGGATCAATTCAATGGGAATTCATCGGTTCAATTCGCGAACGTTCGTTCGGTGCGTCGCCTGTTTTATGCTGGTCGCGCTCGCTGCGACGCTACTGGCGTCGGCTGGGTGCGCTGGATGGTCGAAGCATGAAAAAGACGGACCGCAAACGGTCGAAGACGTGCTTGCCGCCAAGCGACCGGGTTAGTAGGACTTCGCTCGCATCGTTATAGCCCGACGTTATCGCGTCGGGCTTTTTTTGTCGCTTTCGCTTCGGACCACACGCGTCGTCTCTATTTTAATTCATCCTTTTCAAGAATCAAGCGACGGCGACTCATTGTCCTTTTCAATGGACGACAACGGTTTGTTCGCCATGAGCGCCGCGATCCATCGCGTCTCGGGAAACGCTTGGAAGATAATCTTCATGACGACCGCCAGCGGCGGCGACAGGAACATTCCAACCGGACCAAGCAACCACCCAAAGAAAATCAACGACATTAAAACGATCAGAGGCGACAACCCGAGCCCTCGGCCAAGTAGTTTCGGTTCCAGAACGTATCCGACCGTACAGTTCAGCGCCGTAATTGCCGCGCAGTCGATACAGCCAATGGCAAAGCCTTGATTTACCGTAGCCAGGACGATAGGCGGAATCGCCGCGACGACGGAACCAATATTGGGGATGTAGTTAAGTAAGAACGCGACAAACCCCCAAAGCAACGGATAGTCCACTTTGGTTGCCATGAGTAGAACCGTCACCGAAACGCCGATGAGGATGCTCATCTGCGTTTTGATGACCATGTAACTGCGAATATCGCGGATCACCCCTTCGATGTGCGTGCTTGTAAAACGTCGTTGGCCGAGAACGTCAACCAGTTTTTTGGGAATATTCGCCGTTTCGATGAGCATAAAAACGACGAGCAACATGACGATGAACGCCGTGCTCGCTACGTAGCTCAGTTCGCCGGCAAGACTGCCGAGAAAGTGGAAAAGACCTTGCGAACTAGCGTCGACCGCCGTTATCGGGCGCGGCGTAACATGGCGCTCGAATTCATCCGCGTCGTCTTGGTTCTCGCTCCGTCCGGCGCCGCTCGATTCGTCCAACGCGTTGATGGCGTCGGTATGATCCTCCACTTGAGGAATCAACGCCGAGGTCGCCGGCAACGGCGTGAACGGAGAGTTCACATTGTCAAAAATGGATCTCTCGCCGCCGCCTGGATTTCTATTCGGAACATTATTGGCGGGCGCGTCCAACGCGCTAGGTTCGGGCTCCGCCGTCTGGTCGGATTCAGATTCCTCGGCGTATGAAGCCAACGCCGTCGCCGAATTAAGGCTGCCTGACGCGTCTTTAGCTTCCTTCTCGTCTTTGATCTCGCTCGGAGTCGAAGACGACGCTTGATCAGCCGCTTTGGCGCTCTGCAAATCCTCAACCTGAGGCGCGCTCGATTCACGAGGCGCTTTCGGCGAGCTTTCCTCTTCAGGTTGCGTCTCGGACTGCGTTTCGTCCTCCGGGAGCGTTTCCTTCTCGTCGTCGCTACGCAGAAACTGCGGCAAGAACTCTTCGATGCCTATATTATAGCTTTTCAGCGTGTCGTTAAACTTGTCCCTATACTCCGGGAGATTCTTGGCGAATTGCGCGATTTGTCCGCCTATGATCGTCGTGCAGACAAGCCCGCAAATTACGACGCCTATAATCACAACCGTCATGGAAGACGCCGATGAAAAACCGCGCTTTTTAAGCCAGTTGATCGGCGATATCAGCAACACGGTCGTAAAGGTCGCCATGAGAAACGGACCCAAAATACTTCGCGCTGCGTGAATACCCGCGAGAATAACCAATATGGCGGCGATGATAACCGAATAGGTCATCAATCGACTCTGAGACGCCGTCTTGTCGCGAGGCGCGCCTGACGCGTCTGATTCGGTTGTTATGTCGTTTTCGGTTGTTTTGCTTCGCTTACCCATGTTTACACGTTCTTTATCTGAATACGCTCGGAGGCGTTTTATTGTTGGAATTGTTACGACGCCGCGGAATTATGCCGGACGCACGCTTTCATCATACCGAATTACGACGCTTTCAACAAGCGCCCTTCGAGAATTTCAGTCGACGCCGCTATTGAACGCGAGCGACCAAAACTTGGTTCGACGAGAGAATCTCGACGATCTTTATCGGAGTCCCCGCCGTCAGCTCGGTCGGGTCGTCCGTAACGGCTTCATACTCGACCTCGCGCTCCTGCTGAACCACCGTTACCTTGCCGATTCCAGCGCGCGCACCCGGCACGCGCAAATAGACCGTACCCGTCGAGCCGACCGCTGCGTCGAGCGTGAGCGCGCCGTTGTGGTTAAACGCAGAAAGCCAGCGGCACATACGATAGACGACGTACATGCCGATCGCGCCGCTCACGATCGCAATGGCGAGAACCGCCCCGCTCGAAAGCGCGCTATCCGCGCACGCAAGGCCGCCAAGTCCAAAGAACGCGATCCCGGCCGTTACGGTGCGTATTGTAAACATGCGCAAAAACGCCGAGCCGAAATCCATATGCGGCTCGACTCCGCCATGGCGACCGCTCGCGTCGCCTGAATCGCCCGAGTCGCCGTTCGCGTCGCCGTCCGCGCTTCCAGTATCGCCGGCGTCGCCGCCCGCGTCCGCGCCGCTCGCGTCGCCGTCAAAGGAATCGCCGCCGCCGCCGCCGTGATCGCCGCCCACGCCCAACAAGAGCGTAACAAAATTAATCACGACCAGCGCCGATCCAAAAATCGCGCAATATAGGTATGTCGAATGCATCGTTTACGTCTCCTAATACGGGGTGAAACAATCTAGTTTAGGTCCGAGTTCCGACGGTAGAGGAGCGTCTCCGCGCCGCTACAACCATTATAGTGTATCCGATTCGTATTAAAAAGGGAAAAATCTGGCAGAAACTTGTAGATTTTGCATGACTAGGAAAACGAGGATATTAAAATAAACAAAGTGGGAAAACTTTTCCGCGACGTAATTACAAAAACAAAATCTCATCTGTTTCACGCCTTAATTCCGGGAGACCACGCGATGAACTTCCTTTTCGAGTATTCCACGTCCTCTATTCCATTCGGCTCGGCGTCCTCGGCTATTGGAGTCGCGGCGGTTTTGTTGGCCGTTATCTTCTTCGGACTAGTCATTCTTTTTAGTTCGCGCTACAAGCGTTGCCCGAGCAATAAGATCATGGTGATCTACGGTAAGTCGACGAGCAAATCCTCGGCGCTGTGCATTCACGGCGGCGCGAAATTTATCGTGCCGCTCCTGCAAGATTACGCGTTCCTAAGTCTAGAGCCGATGCAAATCGAAATCCCGTTGCGCGGCGCGCTCTCCATGGAGAATATCCGCGTCAACGTGCCGAGCGTTTTCTCGATCGCGATCGGAACGACCCCAGAACTCATGCAAAACGCGGCGATTCGTCTACTTGGCATGGAGAAACAAGCGGTTGCGAAGCAGGCGGAAGACGTCATCTTCGGTCAGTTGCGTCAAGTCATCGCCTCAATGAAGATCGACGAAATCAATCGCGACCGCGACGCGTTCCTCGCCAATATCCAGCAATCTCTCGAACCGGAACTGCGCAAATTGGGGCTCGTCCTCATTAACGTCAACGTAACGGACATCACGGACGAATCCGGATACATCGAGGCGATCGGCCGCAAAGCCGCGTCGGAAGCGATTCAAAAGGCGCGCGGCGACGTTGCGGACAACGAGCGTATGGGCGAGATTCGCGTCGCAGACGCTGAGAAAGACAAGGCGATTCAGGTCGCCAACGCTAAGAAAGAGCAGACGATCGGAACGCGAGAAGCGGATCGTCAACAGACCGTTAAGACGGCGGAAATCGAGCAGGAACAGGCGGTGCGACTCGCCGATCTCGAACGCGTTAAAATCGTCGGCGAGCAATCGGCGGCGTTCGAAAAAGACGCGCAGGTCAAGGCGGCTGAACGCGACATGCGCATTAAGCTAGCCGACGCGAACGCGGAGGCGGTCAAGGGCGAAAACCTTGCCCAAGCGGTTATCGTCAACTCCACCGCCGAACTCGCCGTTAAGAAGGCGGAGGCTTTCGAGCTCTCGGAAACGCGCAAACGTCAAGCGAACGCGTCCGTAGAAGAAGCGGAACACAAAGCGCAGACGATCGCGGCGGCCGCGCGCGCCGAACGCGTCGAAGCGGAAAGACGCGCCGAATTAGAAGCGCCAGCGAAAGCGGAAAAGGCGCGCGTTATCGTCGAGGCGGAGGCTATTGCGGAACAGAAACGCATCGAAGCGGAAGGCGAGGCGGCGGCGATCTACGCAAAACTCGAAGCGGAAGCGCGAGGACAATTCGAAATCCTCAAGAAGAAGGGCGAAGGTTTGCAAGCGATTATCCAAGCGTGCGGAGGCGCGAACGAAGCGTTCCAAATGCTCATGCTCGATCACTTCGACGAACTCATCGCCGCGTCCGCTCAGGCTATTTCCTCGATCAAGTTCGACAAAGTCGTCGTTTGGGACGGCGCGGGCGGAAGCGCGACTTCCTCGGAAACCGCGACCGCAAACTGGTTGCGCAATATGGCGAAAACTCTTCCGCCAATGCTCGAAGTCATGAAGGAAATCGGCGGCGTCGAGTTCCCAGACGTCGTCGCTAAAATTCAGCAAGGGCAAAACGCCGAAGGCGACGACGAAGCCAAAGAAGCGTCCCCAACCTCTGAACAAGAGTAGCGCGCCGTTGTGCGCCCGATAAAAGGAAACGCGCTCTTCGATCCTTCGAAGAGCGCGTTTTTCTTTGCGAGCGGCTCATGGACTAATCCGGAGAACGTCCGTTCCTAATGAGCGCGATCGGTTCGGCGCGACCTGCCTGGAACGCCGGATACAGCGCCGCGGCAAGGCAAAGCGCAAGCGTGAGAGAAAAGCCGAGCGCAAGACTGCGGTACGGCATGACGAGCGGGGGATTCTCCGTACCAAAGAGACTGCGTCCCAACATGAGCGCGCCTTGAGCGGCAAGGAGTCCAAACGCAAAGCTTGTCGCGGCCGCAACGACGCCGATAAGGGACGCTTCCACGAGGATCATACGCGTCAGCGCGCCGCGCGTTACGCCCAACGCGCGCATAACGCCGTAACGCTGCCGACGCGCGCGAACGGAATTCGCGACCGCGCCGACCGCCGCTATCGACGCGATGATCAGCGTTGTGATCGGAATCTTACTCAAGCCCCAAATCACCGATTCCGCACGACTCATTATCGCGTTTGTGAGCGAATCGCGCGTCGACAACTTCGCGTACGCTACCTGCGAACCGAGCGGCGAAGACGAGGAGGCGCGACGAAGATTCTTTAACGCCAAATGATCGAGCGCGTTTTCCGTCGCGTGGAAATCAAGCTTGACCCCGGAAGGCGCGTCGAACCAAAAGTAAGACGGCGCGTCGAGCTGGTAATCGCGCTCGATTACGCTTGAACGCGCGAAAACGAGCGCTCCGGAACGACCAAAATTACGTCGTACTCCGCCCGTCTTTGAAAGCCATTGCCAACCGGGAAAGGAAACGACTCCTACGATCGGGTACTCCAACGTCTCGCCGGGATTGCGAGGATGCGCTACTTTAAGAACGTCGCCGACGTTCAGACGGTAATCGACGAACGCAGAGTCCGTTATAAGAACGCCGCGTCCGTTCTTCAGCGCCTGAAGCGCGTCTTTGGGATTTCCCTGACGAAAGCGAACGCCAACCATCGGAGCGTCCCCCTCGAACGCGCGCGAAACGTCGACCCCGAAAAAAACCACGTTCGCAAACGCCGCCTTCCCCTCGGGTATTTCCACCGAGTCTTTGGCAAACGCCGCCTGTTCGACCGCAACCGGCATAAAGCGCTGAGGATCGACGAACGGTTCTTTTTCAAGTTCCGCGACGCTCTCCGGCGTTAGTGCGCCGGGCAGGAAGGCAACGAATGCGTCGGGCATACGACGACCGGGTAGGAACGGATCGAGCATCGAATACCCCCAAATCTGCATCGTCACAAAGAGCCCTCCGCCGACGCTCAACGCGAGCGCGACCGCAATAACGCGATAGGAATTGCCGGAAAGCTCGCGTCGCATCGTCTGCGCGTCCAGTCGTAGACAGAAGGAAAGCGGCGGCGCGAGAATAATCTCCGTGAGTCGAATCGCAAGCGGCGTTAAAAAAGCGACTCCCAGCGCGAGTGAGAGCACGCCTAATCCGGAATGCAGCGCCGCGCGGCGGGGCGCGTCCAACGAAACGTCGCGAATTAAAAAGAAGTCGAACGCTATCAGCGCGAACCCGACGACCGTCGTTACGACGAGCCGGACGCGCGCGCGCCGCAAACGCGTCGCGTACGACTCGCGCTCGACGCGTTCGCCAAACGCGTCGAGCGGACGAACGCGCGCGCTGCGTAGCGTCGGATAGAGCGCGGCAAGAAACGCGCCGACGACTGTGCAGAGAAACGAAAAGCCGACCGTTTCATAATTCAAAACCGTCGTCTTACCGGAAACGCGCCACGTAATCGCCCAACCGACCGCCATGCCGACGCACCAGCCTGGAAAAGCCAAAAACGCGGCTTCAAGAAGCGTTGAAAGCGCTATCTGACCGCGCGTAAGACCCGCTACGCGATAGAGCGCGATAAGTCGCTTGTTATCGTCCAAGCTAACGTTGAGCGCCGTAAATATGATGAGCAACGACGCAAGAGACGCTAAAAGCGTTCCGCTCGCCGCTTGGTATTTAAACGCTTGATCTTGCTTAAACGCCTCCGCGCGACGTTCCGCTATTTCAGACGACGTCGTCGT
>CADCOO010000081.1 GCA_902803085.1 uncultured Planctomycetota bacterium | reverse complement strand
GAAGCGGGAATTGCGCGTCGAGGTTGATCGGTGGGCCTCGTTAAAAGCCGATTATAAAATTTCAATTGCCAATAACCAAATGGCTATGGCCGCCTAAGAACAGGCAGCCCCGAATATGATCCTTAGCCGAAGAGGAGAAATATTCGGTCGCCAAATTCGGATCGTTCCGCGTCGCGTCGAACACGCGCGGAATTAAATTAAGCTTTCGAATCGTCCTGGCGAGACCGTCGTCGATAAGGGCTCAACGGGATTAAAACTTTAAAGAAGCGACTACGCGCGTAGACGTTCTCGTGGAGACGTCGCAGGACGCGGGTTCGATCCCCGCCGCCTCCACTTGGCTTGAATGATCGAAATAGGACGGGTCCCCCATGGGATCCGTCCTTTTTTCATTACGGATGAGACGCTATGCGAGCAGATCTTCACCCTTCTTCTCCGCAGGAGCAAGTCCTTTCTCATTTGCCCACGCGCCAACGTCGCGCCCGTTAATCGCTGCGGAAATAAGGTCGGGAAAGAGATCGGGAGTACACGCAAAGGTCGGCGCGCCCATATTGGCGAAAATGCTTGCATATCGTTTTTCGTAGGCGGGAGCGCCGTCGTCGTCGAGCGCGAGCAGGCAGATCGTTTTCGTTCCTGCGCGAATGATTTCGTGCGCGGTAGAGAGCATGATTTCCGGCTTGCCGCCTTCGTAGAGATCGGTAATGAGGATGAAAATCGTTTTGTCGGGTCTCGTAATGATTGAGCGGCAATATTGCAGCGCTTGACCGATATCGGTTCCGCCTCCGAGCTGCGTTCCGAAGAGGAGATCGACGGGATCGCTTAGCTTTTCGGACATATCGACGACTCTCGTGTCGAAGAGAACAAGTTTCGTCGATAGGGCGGGAAGTTGCGCGAGGGTCGCGGCGAAAATTGAGGAGTAGACGACGGAAGAGGCCATGGAGCCGCTTTGGTCGACGCACAGAACGACGTCGTAGAGCGAACGTCGCTTTCGACCGTAACCTGATAGTCGGTCGACGACGAGCTTTTTGTGATCGGGGTTCCAGTTTCTTAGGTTAAGTCGAATCGTGCGGTCGAAGTCGAGTTCGCTTAGACGCGGTTTGTTCGTACGAGTAGATCGCGAAATAGCGCCGGTAACGGCGGAGACGGTTTTCGCCTGAACTCGCTTCATAACGTCGTCGACGAGTTTGCGTACGATGGAGCGCGCGGTCGATTTTGTTTTCTCCGGGATGAATTGCTTTAATGAGATTAATGTGGCGACGAGATTGACGTCGACTTCGAGCGACTCAAGGAGTTCCGGTTCGCCTAGCATAAAACCGAGTCCGAGCCGATCGAAGGCGTCCTTCTGCATAACCTGGACGACCGACTTGGGAAAGTAATTTCGAATATCGCCGAGCCAACGCGCGACGCGCGGCGACGAGGAACCGAGTCCGCCGCGACGATCTTGGTTTTGGGAGTCGCCGTAATAAAGACTCTCTAAAACGGCGTCAAGTTTAGCATACTCGCCGTCGAGACCGTCAACAATTTGATTCGCGCTTTTACCGAGAACGAGTCGCCAGCGTTGAAGTCGTTCGGTTTCCGGATCGACGAGGTCGGACGTTGGATTGGAAGTTGCGTTTGACGACATATTCTACTCCTTATGGGCGGCGTCGAGAGGCTTGCCCGAGAGGATAAAGTCCAAAATGGGAATGAGCGCGCGCGCGTTCGGATCGTCCCACGAGGACGCGACGACGTCCCCTTGTGATTCCGACTTTTGCGCGTATAACGACGCGACCGTTTGCCCGAGCGAGCGGCGTTCGGCGTCGGAAAAAGAGTCGAAGGCGCGGCGCAGGAGCGGTAATTCCTCGATAAAGACGTCTTGATCCAAATTGGCGAGCCAACCGTCGAAAACACGCCAGAGCTCGTCAAGCCATAGGATCGTCTGCCCTTGTCCATAGAGGAAGCCCTGAAGCCAGGAGGCGACCTCGTTCGGAGGCGTCGCGCGTCCGATAAAGAACGCGAGCTTATCGGCTAGCGTCTGTTCCGACCAGCGTTTGCGATCATATAGCGAACGCGTGAGCGCGCCAACGACGTATTTCGAGGTCTCGTCGTCAAGCGCGACTTTTTCAAAGGCGTCGAGGAGTAAATCGAGTCGTTCGGAGTCTTCGAGGGTCATAATGGCGTCGACTAATTGCGCCAGTTGCGCTACGACAGTCTCTGCGACGTCGTCGGTAAGATTAACGCAGACTTCCTTAAGTCGCAGGATCACGCGTTCGAAAAGCGCGTCGAAAATGGCGGCGAGGCGTGAGTCGGCGCGTCCTCGAGTCGAGCCGTATCGTAGCGCGCGCGCGAGCGCGGGCAGGGCCTCGAGCGCGTCGTTGACGTCGCTTGAGACGGCGGCGTCGTTTCGTAGTCTCCGAAAGACGCGTTCGAGCGCGTCGTCGTTGAGTTCAGCGGGCAACGCGCGTTCGACAAGTTCCATAACGTCGGCAAGCGTTTGTTTCTTATCGAGTTCCGCGACCGCCATATTGGAGGCTGCTTCGAGGAGCGTTGCGCCGTATTTGCTAGCGTCGACAATAACGACGTCGAATTCCGGTTTCCATGCGATCGTCCAGGTTTCACGAAAAGCGCCGAGGGCGCGTCGTTCGTCTTGACGAGGCGTTGCCCAGGGCGCGTCGATGAACGCCATGCGGCGCAGGAACCGGCTCTTTTCGCGCCCGGTTTCCTGTCGCAGGTCGATATCGAGATTTTTGGGGAGTTCTTCGCGTTTGAGTCGCAATCGTTTGCGTTCCGCTTCAATATTCTTAGCGAGCGGGGTCGCGGGCGCGTCGGAGGGGATCGCGCCGAGTTCGGTTCCGATCTCGAGCCTTTCGCGAATCGAGCCGTATAGTAGTCGCTCGCCTCCGCAGAGAACGGCGACGGCGGCGTCGCGCAGATCGTCGAGATTAGGAGTCGATCGCATTCTGAGCGCGGCGAGGGTCTCCGAAAACCTCGCGGCGTCGACGACGTTTGCCGCTGCCGCTTGCATTTTATCGTCGCGTAAGAACCTCGCGGCGCGCGCGAGGAAAGTTGTCGTAGCGGCGGCGTAAGAACGCGCGCAATCTTGTTTCGGCGCGCGATTATTGCAGAGCGCGTCGAGTCGTTCCGCTTCTTCTGAAACGCGCCAGATTTCAGCGAGCCACGCGGGTGATTCGACTCCGGCGCCGTAGCCAGTTCGGCGATCTAGCCTCGAATGAGTCCAGGGGATCCAGGTCGCCGCCGTTTTGACTTTTGGCAATTTAGCGAGTAGCGCGTCGTCGCGCGACTTTTTTGGAATGAGCGCGCTACGTTTTGGATTGTCGGCTTCGAGATCGAGCGCGGGCGCGTGCCAGGCGCCGCAGACGACGGCGATCCGTTGCGCGCCCGTTTTCATAGCGGCGCGAATCGCTCGTCGCATTGCCGCTTCGCGCAACGGTTCGAGATCGCCGACGTTGCCGCCGCTCGCGCGCGCGACGCTACGCGCTAATCGCGTTAGAGCGGCGAGGTCGATTCCGAGAGCGCTTTCTTCCGTCTTAGCGGACGATTCGTCGTTCGTTTCCTCTTCTTCCTTTGCTTCGTTTTTTGCGGCGTCAAGCAATGCGCAACGCAGTTCGGTCATTGCGTCGAGAAACGCGGGAAAGATAGCGCCGGGAGTCGACGCCTGTTCGATAACGCGTTCTTCCCAACGCTCCGGATCGGTTTCGCCGGCGACGCGCGCAAGAGTTCCGAGCGGGTCTTCGCGGATCGACGTTATGAGGTCGTCCCCTTCGTCGTCTTCGCTTTCGTATGACGCGTCGACGGAATCGCCGACTAATTCTCCGTCTTGCAACTCTTCCTGTTCGCTCTCCTGCCCGGCGCTTTTCAATTCGTCGGCCGCTCGTTGCGCTTCGACGGCGTCTTCAAGTCCGTAGCGATTAGCGACGGGCAAGTCCATGAATTCAACGGGAATTTCGCGCGCGATTGCATAACGAAGAGCGACCCATTCGGGGGAGAATGCAGCAAACGGATAGATCGCCGCGCGTTTGGGATCCGCTTCGGGATAGACGATGAGCGCGACGGGCGGTCGCATTTCCGGGGACGCGGCGTACTTAATCGCGTCGGTTCCTTCCGGCGGTCCCTCGACGAGGAGCAGGTCGGGATTGTAATCTTCGAGCGCGGAGACTAGCGCGCGGGAACAGCCGGATCCGTGATGGCGTATGCCGAAGATCGATACGGTCATTCGTCGATTTCCTTGCAAGCTTTAAAGAGGTCTTTCCAGTCTTCGCGATTCTTCATGATCGTTTGTCGGTATTCGCGCCATGCGACGACGTCGGCGCCGGGGTCTTTAACGATCGCGCCGACGAGGCTCGTTGCGAGATCGGTCGCCGTTAGTTTGCCGGAGCCGAAGTAGCCCGCGCACGCCAACCCGTTATTGACAACGGAGATCGCTTCCGCCGTCGAGAGCGTCCCAGACGGTTGCTTGATCTTTGTTTTACCGTCGAGCGTAACGCCGTTGCGGAGTTCGCGGAAGATGGTAACGACGCGCCGAAGTTCCTCAACGGCGGGCTTTTCGACCGGATACTGTAAGGCGCGTCCGAGCTGTTCGACGCGGCGTTGAACGATGGTAACTTCGTCTTCAAGAGTCGCCGGGGGCGGTAGAACGACGGTATTGAAACGCCGTGCGAGCGCGCTGGAGAGTTCGTTGACGCCTCGGTCGCGATTATTGGCGGTTGCGATAATATTAAACCCCTTTTGCGCTTGAACCTCGCTTGAGAGTTCTGGGATTGGCAACGTCTTTTCGGATAGGATCGTAATGAGCGCGTCCTGGACGTCGCTTCCGACGCGCGTGAGCTCCTCGACGCGCACGACCTTTCCGTCGCGCATTCCGCGCATCGTGGGGCTTTCGACAAGCGCTTCGGGGGTCGGACCGTTGGCGATGAGTTGCGCGTAGTTCCAGCTGTATCGTAGCGCGGACTCATCGGTTCCCGCTGTGCCCTGAATAAGAAGGGTTGAGTCTCCGCTCACGGCGGCGGCGAGATGTTCGCTAACCCAGGATTTCGCAGTGCCCGGAAGTCCGTAGAGCAGTAGCGCGCGATCGGTCGCTAGGGTGGCGATCGCCATCTCCATAAGTTTGGGATCGCCGACGTATTTGGGGGAAATCTCTTTCCCTTTAGGGGTCTTTCCCCCAAGGAGGTAGAGGAGCGTCATTTTGGGCGAGGTGAGCCAGTTTTCCGGCTTGGGGTAAACGTCTTCCTCGCGAATCGCAGCGAGTTCTTCAGCGTATTCCTGTTCGGCGTGCTGGCGAATGACGGAGGTAGAAACGTCGGTTTTGGATTGGGACGCAGTAGTTTTAGTCATAGCAGTATCTTGTCGGTGTAAAGCGAGGGGTTGTTGAAAAGAATCGTATACGGTAAGGGCTTGCTATTCGCTCGTCTGTTCGAGCGAAGCGAAGTATTCGTTGAGTCGATCGAAGGAAGCGACGATATCGTCGGAATCCACGATTCGCTTGTAAGCTTTGCAAGGTCTGATCTCGGCGATTAGCGGATGAGGACAGTTGAATGTGTAGGCGTAATAGTAACTGTACTCTTGCGCGACGACGGACGAAATCAAGCGGAACTTCGTCTGGAGACGTTTAGGCAACGCGGGGAAGATTGGCGCGACGAGGTCGAAGACGTAGTTGGAGAAGTTTCTTTTTGGCTGGGCTCCAAGTTCAGGGTCGACGACAAACGGTTTCGTGAAGTTTTCGGACTTCTCTTGAAGGAGTTTGTAAGCGTTGGCGTCGCACGAGATGAAGGCGTTTGAAATGGCGTCGTCGTAGAAATTGGCAAATGACTCTCTCCAAGGATGAGGTTCATAGAACGCTAAGAGTAGGGCGAGCGCTTCTCTCAGACGTTGAGCGGCGTCTTCAGCTCGCGCGAGAACGGCGTCTACAGCGTTGCGAGCGGCTACGACGTCTTGCGGCCGGATACAACAGAGCGCGAATTGAGTCCAGACAAGGGTTTTACGGTGGTCTTTATCACATTTTCGCAACCTAATGAGCGGCGTTTCCCAG
>CADCOO010000080.1 GCA_902803085.1 uncultured Planctomycetota bacterium | reverse complement strand
TAGAACGCCAAGAGCAGGGCGAGCGCTTCTTTCAGACGTTGAGCGGCGTCTTCAGCTCGTGCGAGAACGGCGTCGACAGCGTTGCGAGCGGCGTCGACGTCTTGCGGCTGGATACAACGGAGCGCGAATTGAGTCCAGACGAGGGTTTTACGGTGGTCTTTATCACATTTTCGCAACCTAATGAGCGGCGTTTCCCAGCGTAGCGGACCACCGAAGAGTAGGAGCGAGGAACGAAAACCGTTCAGAATAAGGGGGAAATCGGAATGAGATTCAAGCTTGGCGAGGATTTCGTCCGGAGTTGCTTGAAAAACGGTTTCCCAGTGTTCCAGAGGAATGCGTCGGAACGCCCTGGCAACGAGTTCTTCGGCTTGATCGCGTTTCTTTTTGGAGTCGGCGACAAACGCGAGAACTCCGAGCTTTTTCAGGGCTGGAGTCGCTTCCGGAACCTTAATATCGCCGTCCCTACCCAAGATCGCGTCGCCCACCTTAACGATTTCGGCGGCGTAATTTGTTTCTCTCAATTTTGCAAGCAAATCAAACGCGAATTCTTTGACCTCGTTCGATCTATCTTTTGCGACTATTTCTTCTAGGAAGGGGGCGTCGTCGAGTTCGAGTCGCACGTCGAAGGCGGCGAGTAATCTCTTTCTTCGTTCAGGTTTTTCCTCTTTGAAGTAATTGGCGACGATTTCGCGCGCGCGTTGCGGCGCGAGGAAACGTAACGCGCGCAGCGCGTCTTCGCGCTCGTTAATTGCGGTTCCGAGGTCGCAACGCGTCGCGAGCGCGTCTAGCGTAACGCCCTGCGGTCGGTCGTAGGGTTCGAGAAAGACTGGAATAAGACGACACGCGCGCGCAAGGTTGGTCTCTTGTTTGATTAGATCGCGCATAATAACCGAACCGACGGCGTTGCCAAGATTGAGTTTGCCCTCGAACGCTTTTGCGTCAAATTGCGCAACAACGCGCAGGAATTGCGCGGCGCGTTCCGGCGGGATTTTGAGACCGCACCTCGCCAACGGACGAAGAATAAGCTGGCTAGGATAGAGTTTCGCCTCTTGGAGGCCGTCGGAGAATGAAACGAACGCTTCGGCATAAAGCGAGAGCGCGCGTATCAACTCGTCGGCGACGTCGAGCGGTATAAGCGCGTCGCGATTGATCGGTTTGAGTTGGGCTAGTTCGGCGAGCTTAGGATCGGGCGTCGGCGTTTGGACGTCAGAGAATACCGCGTCGACGCCGGCTGCCAAGAGAGTCGCTTTTGGCGGAGCGTCTCGTAGCGCCACAAAAGATTCGGCGAAGGGCGCCAAGGTATCAATGTTAAAATCGCACGCTTGCGAGTCGGTTCCAAGTACGGCGAGTTTAAGGAGCGTTGAGTTCATGACGAAATAAAACCAAATAACGACAATTATTTCTCTGAGGTTACGACAAGGCTTCCGTTCTTCCATGCGGAAACGACGTTGAGTTCGCGCCCATTCCATTCTGCGAAAAGAACGCAAGGTTCGTCGTAAGTCGCGCCGTAATACTGAGCCAGGACGTCTTCGTTCTCTTGAGTCGAACGGATTGGCAGGGCGCGACCGTCCCGATCAATTGCGAACCAACGACGCTCGTTTTCGCCCTGCGTACGCGAGACGTTTGAACGAACGACGACGTCGCGTATAAGCGCGGGTATCGTTTGCAACCAAGGGGCTTTTGCTAAAAATGCGGACGCGCGCGCCGGGAACTCCGACATTTCGACTCCTGCGTCGATCGGCATTTGTTCGGCGGCATAACGTCCTTCAGACGCGTCGATCGTTGCGGTCGTTTCCCAAGTTGCGCGCAGTTTAACGACGCCTGGCCAGAATCGCATGGCGGCGTCGTAACGCGCGGCGACCGGATAGAATTCCGGAAACGAGGGCGCGTTGGGCGAGAATTGAAAATATTGCGCAAATCGATTGACGTTCGGATTCCAGAACCAGTCGCAGGCGGCGAAGATTTGCGCGTTGCGCGATAGCGTGCGACCGAGCGCGATCCAAGGTCCGTCGACGCGCTCGCCGTTATCGAGAATTTCCTGTTTCGGCACGTTATAGCCGATCGCCTGGCGAATTTCCGACGCGAGTTCTTCCGGCGCGGAATCAACCCGGCGATACGCTTCCAGGAGTAACGATAATTTCCCGAGTCTACGCAAAAGTTCTTCTCGTCCTCTTTCACCTTGATCGAAGAGCGGAGCGCAGTTGGCAACCCAGCGCGCTAGTCCGGGAGCTTGTGCGTCGATCATTCGTCGGGAAAGATCGGCCCAGAAATTCTCCTTCTGGGCGAGGGATGCAAATCCGAGTCGCACGAGGTCTTCGAGCTGCGTCTGTAGGAGTTCGACGCCCGCGGCAACGCGGGCGTCGCGTTGCGCCGCCGTTTTCATAGCCGCTTTGACGGCGGCGTCCGATTTTTCCTTATTCGTCGTCGGATTTGTAGCGGTTGAAGTCTCTGCCGCCGCTTCTTCCTTCGCCTTTTTCTTTTCAGCGCGTTCGTCGCGCGCTTCGAGCCACTCGACGATTCGAGTCGGCTCGTCGGCGTTAGCGATCGCGTTTTCCGCGCCGCGCAGGAGGAGTCCGAGAACATGCTTGCACGGCAGCTTGCGACTGGGGCACGAGCATCGATACGCGAACTGACGTAGATCGACCATAACGGCGTAGGGCGTCTTACCGCTCCCTTTAATCTCGCCCCAGATCGCGCGATCAGACGCGCCGGAGTCGAGCCACGCTTGCTTCGCTATCTTCTGTCCGGCGGCGAAGGACGCGTCGTCTGGCGCCGTTGAGCGAATTTGTTCTATTGATAACACGATTGTTTCTTTCTTATTTTAACGAAGTTGGTCAGTGAACGTCGGACCCGCGACAGGAGGTAATTGTACTTTCTCCCGAGCTCATTTCAACGCCTAGCGAGGAACTATCAAAAAAGGATCGGATAATTTCATTTGCCGACGTGGAATTGAGCGTTCCTTTTGCG
>CADCOO010000079.1 GCA_902803085.1 uncultured Planctomycetota bacterium | reverse complement strand
GTCTCGTGAGACTAACGTCGCCGTAATTTTGAATTTACCGGTCGAGTCGGTCCAAACGCGCTCCTCCTCGTCGCCAAGCGCAACGGAAGCGCAAAAAGTCAAGAGCCAGACAACGCACGTTGCAACAACGCAAATCGGCGTCAGCTTGAAATTGGAATACCATCGACTACGCAACATATCGACCTCAAATAATGAGCTATTAGTAATTGTCAGCTATTAAATCAATTCAGTGTAACAACGCGTCGGGAAAACCGCTTTAAGGCGCTATCGGTCGGACGCCGCCGCTCGACACGTTCGCGCTCGTCGCCGCTCGCTCTCCTCTGCTCTTGGAGGAGTAAGGAGGGTAGTCTACTGAACCGAAAATTTCTAGTTCCGGCCTGTTCGATTCTCTAACTTGCTGTTCAAGAGTCTTATTCGGATCGCGCTTGAGGCGTTCCGGTCCTATCGTTACAAAGGAATCTTTACTGAGTTCCTTTCCACCCGCATGAAACGAAACCGTCTGTTCATAAATCTTGATTTCAAACGCTTCTTCGTTCACAACCTTCTCGTGGGAGAGAAGAGAATTCTCGAAAAACTTCTCGCGCACGATTTCTCGAGCGGGAACCTTCGTAGTTTGACCAGTGTCTCTTGCCGTAACGACAACGAAGGTTTCCGCGTTCGGCGCGTATTTCAAACCGGCGATGAAAAGTCGTTTCTTAACCTGTTCAATCGCCTCATTGTCGTTCAGAAGACCGTTAAGTTCGCATTTAACCGAGACTTCCATCCCGGGGTAGACGTCGAATAGATCGGAAATCTTTTTGCCTTTAACGGCGGCAAGCGCCTCGGCGTGTGGAAGTTCCAGCGATCTTAATGTTTTACCATCGCAAATGGTCCAAACGCACCCTCCGACGGCAACTCGCAAATCGCTAGCTTCCGGAAGTCCGTAATAAATGGCGAGAGGGATTCCAGACGCAACGTCGTAACAATAATTTCCAACGAGTAAGTGAGAGTTCGTTGCCCACGACGTCCCGGTCATTGGACTCGCGAGGTGAAATGTTCGATCAACTTTGCCGCTTGTTAGGTCGACGATATTCACATAATACGATCTAGTAGCCGCCAACTTTTTGCCGTCGGGTGAAAACGCTAATTCCGTCGGAGCCATCAGACCGCCTTTCTCGGGATCTTTCGGCAAAGCGACGTATCCAAGCGGATCGCCGGTTAAAACGTCGTAAAATCCGAGACCGTCGACGTTCGCCAGTACGAAATACTTATGCGTGGGATCGACGAAAAGTCGCTCGTCCGTGCAGTCGACGAGGTACTCCGCGCGGCACGTCTTAATGTTCCAGAGCGTCGCCGCCGTTCGGCATTTCGTAAAGATATGATCGCCGTCGACAAAAAAAGCCGTTTCAACGTCGTCAAAACCGTCGCGCATATTCGAGCTTTTTTTCGGCTTGTAGTAAGGACAAAAGATAGCGAGCGGCTCGATAGTTTCATCTTCCTTAAAGGAACCGACGTCGGCAATCGCTAAAAAAGGACTCCGATAGACAAAATCCTTCGCCTTAGGTTTGACGAGAAAGAGCGCAAGTTTGCCGCCCCTCGAAACGTCTAATAAACGCAACGCGTTGAAACTAAGTTTTCCGGCGACGTCCGTTCCATTCTTAACGTCGCAACGCGCCAGACGATCGCCGTCGCCGCCGGAATTCGGCGCGCTCGTTACTGAAAAAAAGGCGTAAAACGTTGAATCCCTAGAATAAATCAATTTGCGAACGGCGTTGACTCGGTATTGGGCCAACGACGCTAAACCCGTTCCAATTGAAGACTCGATCGCCTTTCCGGTCGGCTCAACCTTCCAAGCGCGCGCGGATTTAACGGCGCTCTTTTTTTTGACTTTGTCAAACGCGCCGACGTAAACCTTTGCGTTGAGATTCTCCGGTTGTATTGTCTTCCCTTTAATGGCGAAAAAATCGTCCTCGTCTTCCGGAACGACCTCCTCTTCGGGCTCGTCGACCTCCTCGACTTCTTCCTCTGGCGCCTCGCCGTTGAGCGCTTTGAGGTACTTCTGATCGTCGTCGCTAAGTTGCGCGATCGGCATGGCGATTAGCTTGCCTTTATCGGTG
>CADCOO010000078.1 GCA_902803085.1 uncultured Planctomycetota bacterium | reverse complement strand
CTCGACGCCGTCGACGAATTAGCGCGACTTGGCGCCGGCGACATGCTTATCTTTATGCCGACCGAGCGCGATATTGTCGAAACGACCAAACTGCTCAAAGGGCATGCGATACCGGGCGACGACGCCGCGCGGAAAACGAATATTCTACCCCTGTACGCGCGGTTGCCGGCCGAGGATCAGCAAAAGATTTTCGGCAAGACGCCGCATCGCAAAATCGTTATTGCGACGAACGTTGCGGAATCGTCGTTGACCGTGCCGGGCATACGCTACGTAATCGACGCGGGCACGGCGCGCATTAGTCGCTATTCGCCGCGTTCCATGACGCAACGCTTGCCGATCGAGCCGATCTCTCAGGCGTCGGCGAATCAGCGCGCAGGTCGTTGCGGACGCGTCGGTCCCGGCGTATGCGTAAGACTATACTCGGAACGCGATTTCGAGAGTCGCGCTAAGTACCCGACGCCGGAGATTCAACGCTCTAATCTCGCGTCCGTAATTCTCCAGACGAAAGCGTTGCGTTTAGGGGAAGTCGAAAAGTTTCCTTTTATCGATCCGCCCTATCGTTCGGCGATCGAAGACGGCTATAAAACGCTTTACGAAATCGGCGCGATCGACGACGAGCGCGAGCTCACGGAACTCGGTAAGACGCTCAGTCGGCTGCCGGTCGACCCGCGCGTCGGTCGCATTATACTCGCGGCAAACGATGAGAACGCGTTGCGCGAAGTCCTGCCGATCGCCGCCGCGCTCGCGGTTCAAGATCCGCGCGAACGACCGCGCGATAAACAGGGTCAGGCGGATCTCAAGCACGCGCAATTCCTCGACGAGGATTCCGACTTCCTCTCGTATTTGAAACTATGGGATTTCTGGCGGAACCTGCGCGAGAAAACGACGAAGAGTCAGTTGCGCAAAGCGTGTCGAGAGAATTTTTTATCCTATAACCGAATGAAGGAATGGTCCGACGTCGTTCTACAACTTGCCGAGATCGTTCGCACGCTTCAATTCGAACTCAAAGACCGGCGCGACGATTACGATTCAATCCATCGCGCGCTCCTCGCCGGGCTACTTTACGGCGTCGCCGCAAAATCGGAAACGTCCAACGAGTATCAAGGGACGAATTCTGGCAAGTTCTTAATTTGGCCGGGTTCCGGTATTAAAAAGAAGCCGCGTTGGATAGTCGGCGCGGAACGCGTGGAGACGTCGCGTTCTTTCCTGCGTTGCGTCGCGCGCGTCAACGTCGAATGGATCGAAGAGTTGGGCGAGAAGCTCGTTAAACGCGTACGGAAAGATCCTTTTTGGTCGCGCGAGACCGGCTACGTTC
Source organism: uncultured Planctomycetota bacterium (assembly GCA_902803085.1). Lineage (GTDB taxonomy): Bacteria > Planctomycetota > Planctomycetia > Pirellulales > Thermoguttaceae > RUG369. The sequence continues at coordinate 1,423 of CADCOO010000078.1, read as the reverse complement.
ACGCGTACGAGCGCGCGACGCTTTACGGACTGACGATCGTCGCGCAGCGGCGCGTTAATTACGGCCCGATCGATCCTGCGACGGCGCGTTCCATCTTCATACAAAACGCGCTCGTCGAACGCGATTTCGATTGCGCGCTCCCCTTCTTCGAACATAACGGACGCATCGAAGAAGAAGCGAAGAGTCTGCGCGATAAATTGCGCAAGTACGATTTCATCAAATCGTTAGACGCGATCTACGACTTCTACGACAAGCGTCTTCCGCAAGACGTCTACGACGCCGTTACGCTGCGCCAATGGTTCAAGGTCGCGACCACGCAGGAACGCAACGCGCTCTTTGCCACTTTGCCCGACTTCTGCTACGTCGAGAACGTCGACGAAACGACGGCGGAGCAGTTTCCCGATCAATTCGAACTCGACGACGATTCCAAACTCCCTATCGAATATCGATTTGAACCGGGACAGGAAAGCGACGGACCGACGTTGATCGCGCCTCTGGAAGCGTTGCGACGCATCGATTCGCATCGTCTCGGCTGGCTCGTGCCGGGGCTTCTCCATCAGCGAGTCGTCGCGTTGCTCAGAACGTTGCCGAAGGACGTGCGACGCGATCTGGCGCCGATAGCGGAGACGGCGCGCGAGATCATTGCGGAACTTCGCGTTGGGGAAGGCGATCTCGACGCGCAACTTGCCAGGGCGGTAAGTCGTCGCACGGGTCAACGCGTATCCGAGCATGACTTTAACTACGACCGGGTGCCAATCGAGCTCCAGTTCAACGTCAAGATAGTCGACGCGAACGGCGAGGAAGTGGCGCAAGGTCGCGACGTCGACGAGCTTCGTCGTCAACTTGGCGTCGAAATGAACAAATCGATTAGCTCGGTCAACGATCCGAAGTGGAATCGCGACGGTCTGACGCGTTGGGATTTTGGCGACTTGCCGAAGTCGATATCCATCAAGCGCGCGGGACTGGCGGTCGCCGCCTATCCGGCGCTCTGCGATCCTCGATTTCTCGGAGTCGAGCCAGACGCGAGCGCTCAGGCGCAATCGAGCGTGTCGCTCCGCCTCTTCGATTCTCGCGATCGAGCGCTCGCCAACTCGGCGCTTGGCGTTAGACGGCTCTTTACGCTGGAGAATATGTCGACGTTGCGCAAACAGGCGCGCTGGCTTCCGCTCTTCGATCGCATGTCGGTCTACGCGCGTAACTTAGAGAAGTTCGTTCTCGAGGACGCCGTTGCGGAGATGATCGCGATCGTCGCGCTCGATCTTGATCCGCTCGAGGCGCCGTCGACGCAAGAGGAGTATGAAGCGCTCGCTATGCTTGCCAAGACGCGCATTGGACTGGCGACCCAAGACATTACGGGCTGGCTTTCACGCTTCTTCGAGTCTCTGCACGAAGCGAAACTTGCAATCGAGACGCGTGAACGCGG
>CADCOO010000077.1 GCA_902803085.1 uncultured Planctomycetota bacterium | reverse complement strand
CGCGTTGCGCGGGCAGACGCGCTGGCAGAGATCGCAGCCGAAGAGGCGTCCGTCGAGCGCGCGGGCGATATCGTCGGGAATTTCGTCCCGATTCTCGATCGTCCAGTAGTTGAGGCATCGTCGCGCGTCGAGCGCGCCTTCGGGGGTAAGCGCGTTCGTCGGGCACGCGTCGACGCACCGTCGGCATCGTTCGCACTGCGCGCGTTTCTCGCGCGCTTCCTCGCGCGTCCATACCCGTTCCCCCGACTCGCGCGCAATCTGAACGCGCGCCGCGTCGTACTCCGCTCGGGTCGCAAAGCCCGTGAGCTCTTCCAGACTCGTCGCCGTTAGAAGTTCGCCCAGAAAGAATCGCGAGCCGTATTCCGGATGGATCGTTAGAGAATTGAGCCCGCAGAATCCGAGTCCGCATTCGATCGCCCAGTTCTTTTCCAGAATCGGCGCCGTGTCGACCGCGACCCGGGTCGGCGCGTCGGGATACAATTCCTTGAGATATTGCCCGAGCCCTTTGAGTCGTTTGCGCAATAGGTCGTGATAGTCCAAGCAGGTCGCGTAGCCGGCCACGACGCCGACCGCGCCCGACTCCTCCTCCCGGCGGTCCGGGCGCAACTCCGGCGCGTCGTAAATAGCCGCCGCCGCGTCCGCCGACTCCGCGCGCACGCGCGACTCCGAAAGCGCCGCGACCAGAATCGTGCGCGCCTCCGGCAGAACCGAACGCGGCGAACGACGCGCTTCCGGATTCTCCGTGAGATACGTCAGCCCTCCGCAGTAGCCCTCGCGCGCGCGCGCTAGAAAGAGCGCGTAGCTCGACGCGTCCGCGATCGGCGCGCACCCCCAGTCGTCGATTCCTAACGCGCGTATTCGAGCGCGAAGTTCGAGAAAGCGTCGCGGATAGCTCGCGCTCGTACCGATCGATTCGTTCGTCATGACTCCCCGCCTACGAAAAAAAACGGCTCGAAAAAGCCCCTTCGTCATGAAAGAGCTTCTTCAAGCCGCTAAGCAATACCTAACGCATCCTTGCGCTTGCGCGTCTTTGTTATTTGTCCCAGTAGCCCGGCGTATCGACCGCAGTCGGCGCGGCGACAACGCGCGCGCCAACCTCGTCGTCGGAGGTAATCGCGTCCATCTGAATCGACGGAATCGAAACGAACTTGCCGCCCTGCGGCTTACCGCTCGACTTCACAACGACCGAGCCGCTCGACGCCGCGTTCTCAACGCGGTGCGACGCCTGTTCCCACGTATAACGGTCCGGCGCGTTCGTCAAGGAGCGAGCGCCGTTCGCGCGGGCGTAGGTCGAATCGCCCGACTCCGCCTCCGGCGTCTCGGGCTCCGCCCCCTGTTCAACGTCCGGCGCCGCTTCGTCCGACGCCGGCGCTTCCGCCGGCTCGACGATCGACTCGTCGCCGACGCTCCGAGTCGCCTGACTCGAACTCTTTTCGCCGCCCGTTACGTTGGGAAAGTACCTAATATCTAAACAAAGGCACAAGCCAACGAGGAGCGCTGATACAAGAAAACCCCATATTTTAGCCATTTTCTCATCTCGCTAGCGCGAACGCTCTCCTGTAGTGTTAATCGTTACGACGTCGACCGCTGTCAAGACGTCGCAGACGCATACCGACCGCCTGTTATTATCTAGCGGCTCGCGCGTCGTTATATCGCTCGATAGCAACGACCTTAAATCGCCAAATCTCGTCGGCGTTTCAGCAGTCGTCTTCCTACCTTTATCGTCTATTGTACCTTGTTTCTCTATTTTATCAATTTCAATATGGAGATTTTACCAAAAACACACAGAATAAAAGAGCTCTAGAACATAATAATACCAAGTATACCAATTGTAGCGACTGACAGTCTCGCCGCCGCCCGGACGGCGTCGCGCTCTTTTTAAAAAAAATTTCCGAACGCGGTTGACTTATCCCGCGTTCGGCGTATAATGTGCCTACCTTTAAGCTTTGGGGTATGGTGTAAAGGTAGCACGACTGGCTCTGAACCAGTTAGTCGGGGTTCGAATCCCTGTACCCCAGCTTTTTGTTACTTGCCTTAAGCGTCGCCGATCGTTGGCGACGCTTTTTTTGTTGCGTTGGGGCGGTTTCTTT
>CADCOO010000076.1 GCA_902803085.1 uncultured Planctomycetota bacterium | reverse complement strand
TGCGCGCGATTGAGCATATTTTCGAGCGTCCAGTTAGCGACGCGTAGCGTTAGGGCTTCGTAATCCTTCTCGCGCGCAAAGAAACATAGGGCTTCCATAGGCGCGTGAACGTCGACGAGATAGGGGCGGTCGGCGTAGTAATTTGGTCGCCCGTTTTCTTCGAAGAAGCGATATGCGTAGAACCGGACGCCGTTGTGATAGGCGTCGCGATACTCTTCTAGAGCGCCGAGTTCGAGCGCGCGGCGAATCGCTTCGAGATTGAAGCCGGTGTGGAAGGAATCGATCCAATGTTGTTCGCGTCGTTCGGCGTAGAACCAGGCGCCGTCTTCGCGCTGACGATTGAGAGTGTAACGGTATGCAGCGAGAGCGGTTGCGTATAGCTCAGGACGATCGTATTGGACGGCGAGTCTTAGGAGAAGGCTTGCGCCGAGGAGATTGGCGTTATGGACGTAGTTCTCGTCGAGCGGGGTATAGCTGAAGCAGAATTCGGAATCGCCGACGTCGAGGCGATTGAGATCGTTCAAAATGAACTCGGCGGACGATCGTGCGAGGTCGAGCGCTTCGTAGTCTTGAAAGGCGTCGAAGTAGTCGAGGAGCGCGTGCGCGATAAAGGCGACGTTGACGATCGTCGGGGTCCACGCCGGGAGTAGTTGGAACCGGTTCTGCCATGGAAAGTTATACCCCCAAGCGGCGCCGGAAGCGTTCGGTGAACGTAGTTCAAAGAGTCTCGCAACGATCTCGCGCGCGATTTCCGAGAGATCGAAATCGACGTTTAATTTCCTCTCGCGTTGCAATCGCGCCAGCTTAACGACGCCTTCGAGGAAGAGTCCCAACGCTTTCGGATTGGCGGCTGGCTTAACGCGCAAGATAGGTCGGAAATTAATCGGGGAACGACGCAGAAGTTGCGTTAAAATGATTCGTCCAGGTTTAGTTCCGAGCGTTAGTAGATTAGCGAATGGCGAATTAAGCGCGTCGTAGGGATCGACGCCTTCGAAGTTGCGTTCGCGCGCGTAGGTAAGGAGATTGACAGCGATTCTAGCGAACTCCGAGGGCGCGATAGCGTGGTCGTTGCGCGTTGACGTCATTTTCGTATCCTTTGCGTATCGCGGTTCTCATTGTAGCGCGATCTCTTGTCGGGACGCGATTGATTCGCGCGCTCCGAAAGTCGCTAAGGTCGAGCTGAAGATTTCTTCGGCGGGAATCGCGGGCGTCGCGTCGGCTTGGATCGAATCGACGAAGCGCGCGAGCATTTCACGTTGTCCCTTGTCTTGACGACCTTTTACCAATAGGGTCTTACCTCGCTCGTTATAAAGCGTTAACGCTCTAAAATCGTCGAGTATAAAGGTCTGGCCGGACTGATAAACTTCGACTCTTTCCTTCGCGATCGCTTTTGCTCCGTTGGCGAAGTAGTTGATATTGGCGATCGAACCGTCTGCTAGGCGTAGCGCGATCGTAAGCGTGTCGCTGAGCGCGTTTGGGGCGCGCATAGCGGCGGCGTAGACGGAGGTCGGCGCGCTTCCGGCGAGCCATGCGGCGAAATCAATAAAGTGACAGACTTCTCCTAAAATTCGCCCGCCGCCGAGTTCCGCGTCCTGAATCCAGGATTCTTTCGGAATCGCGCCGGCGTTGACGCGATAGGTTACGGCGATTGGCGCGTCGGCGAGTCGATCTTTAAGCGCGAGCGCGGTCGGCGCGAAACGACGATTAAAGCCGACCATAAGCTTCTGACTAGGAAACTGTTGCGTTAACGTTTCATATTCGTCTCGAAGTTCGACGAATTCGTCGAGGGTAAGGCAGAGCGGTTTTTCGACAAAAACGCTCTTTCCAGCTCGCAACGCGCGCAACGTTAGATCGGCGTGTAAATTATGGCGCGTCGCAATAAAGACGACGTCGACCTTATCGGAAGCAAAAATCTCGTCCGCGTTCGACGCGCGTTCTGCAAATCCGAACTTCTCCGCGACGCGTAGCGCGCTCGCGCCGGAACGCGTGAGTACGGCGACCGGGCGGAAGGAACGCGAGATCGGCATATTCGGCAATAGCGAACCCTGCGCATAGCTTCCCGCGCCGACGAACGCGTAGCCGAACGTCGTTTTCTTCGTCGCTTCGTTCTTCGTCGATTTCGACTTTTTCGTCTCGCGCCGCGCCTCTTGCGTAACGCGTTGAACGTCGTTAGCTTCCGGATATTCAATGAGAACGCCGAGGAAAGACTCGCTGCGATTGAGTATCATGTCGTACGCTTGCGGCGCGTCGTCGATTGGAAAGACGTGGGTCGTGAGCGCGGCGAGATCGAGTTTGCGTTCATAAATAAGATCTTGAAACGCTTGCATATTGCGATTCTCCGTCCAGCGAACGTAGCCGGGCGGATAGTCGCGTCCTTTTTCTTCGTAGTCGAGATCGTAACGGCCGGGACCGTAGGAGCAGGACATGCGCAGTTCGAGCTCTTTCGGGTAATAGTCTGGATTGCGTTCGAAGCCGGTTGGAGTCGCGCCCAGAACGACGACGCGACCCTTTTTGCGCGCTATGCGACCCGCATAGTTGATCGGATCGAGCGACTCGGATCCGGCGGCGATAACAACGGCGTCGGCGCCGAGCCCGCGCGTCTGGCGCGCGATAATATCGTCGAGCGCGGGATTGTCGCGGCGATAGGCGTCGATTTCGAGTTCGCGCGCTTTCGTTACGGCGGAGTCGAGGACGTCGATTCCGATCGTTTTGACCCCGGCGGCCTTCATAAGCTGACAAACCAAGACGCCGACGATCCCGAGTCCGATCACGACGCACGTCTCGCCGAGTCGCAGATCCGCCTGGCGCGCGCCCTGCATTGCTATCGCGCCTAACGTATTGTACGCCGCAAGTTTAAGATCGGCGTCTGGCGCCAGGCGCGCGCACAGATTCGTGGGTACGACGACGTATTCCGCGTGATTCGCGTACCCGACGCCGGCGCACGCGACCGCGTCGCCGACCTCGAATCCGACGACGTCGGGCCCGACCGCGACGACGCGTCCGGCGCTGGAATATCCGAGCGTGGAGTATGCGTCGAGCTTTTTCGATACGGCGCGATACGCTTGAACGACGCCCTGCCGGCGCGCAAGTTCGAGGACCGCCTTAACGTCCTTAGGGCGTTCGAGCGCTTTGGCGACGATATTTTTACGCGCGGAACGAACAGTCGCGCCTTCCGTGCCGGAGCTTACGGCGGAATAGCGATTGCGTACTAGAATCCGACCCGGTTCCAATTGCGGGAGCGGCGCGTCGACGACGTGCGGTTTGCCGTCCGATAAATGTTGTGCGAGCAGTTTCATAGCGAGCTCCTATTCCTCGCGGCGACGACAAGTTAGCGTAAGTATGAGTTTCTTCATAAGCACGCGCGCCGCGAAAATAAAGATTCGACGCTGACGCCAAAAGCGTTTCGGCTGACGAACGAGACGATACAGCCACTCGAGCCGCATCTTTTGCCATACGACCGGCGCGCGTTTGACGGCGCCCGCGAACGTGTCGAACGCGCCGCCAACCCCCATGCAGACGCCGACGTCGAGGCGCGCGCCGTAAGTCGCCGTCCACCGCTCTTGCTTCGGACTGCCGAGCGCGAGGAGAAGCGCGTCCGCGTTCGACGCGTTAATCCGCGCGACAAGCGTATCGTATTCGCTTTCCGGCAGATAGCCGTTCTGGCGACCGACGATCCTCACGTCGGGATAGCGCGCGCGCATGACGCGTTCTGTTTCGGCGTTAACGTTCTCAGAGGCGCCGAAGAGGAAGAGATTAAGTTCGCGTTCCCCGGAGACGCGAAAGAGCGCTTCCGCGAGATCGGCGCCGGGCACGCGTTCGAGCGTTTTATTGAGCAACCATTTAGCGGCGACGACGACGCCGATTCCGTCGGGAATGAGCAGATCGGCGCGTTCGAGAAATTCGGCGATAAAGGAATCGCGCTGCGCGATCATGACCTTTTCCGGATTGACGGCGACGATATAACTTGTCGTCGTATGGTCCTTAGCGAGCGCGCATGCGGCGTCGAGCGCGGTTTGGAAACTGAGAACGTCGACGCTCGAGTTCAGGACGCGTATTCGTTCAACGTCGCGCATTCGTGTTCCTCCTAGCGTCGTTGCGGATTATAGTTTATTTTGAACGTCTTTCGTTGAATCGTTCGTCGCGCCGTCGAGTTCCTGCGCGGCGGTTCGCGAGAGCGCGCGTCGTTCGAAATAGATCGGCGATTCGACGCTGAAGGAAACCCCGTAGTTCATGAGCGCGTCTCCGCAGAGCGTAACGAGCGTTTCGACGCGTTTGACCGCTTCGTTGAATTCCATGATTCTCGAATCGTAATGCGCGCGCAACGCGCCGACGACGTCGCCGTCGAGTCGGAGCGGAATTTCGAATTTAATCTTGGCGCGCTTGCGTTTGACGAGCCGGTCGTCCTCGACGTGATCCTCGAGGGTAAGGCTACGTTTATTGTCGTTGCGACCGCGTTGCGCGAGCCATTCGCCCTGCCAGTCGACGCCGGCCTGGGGCAGATTGAAATTGAGCTGCAGGAAGACGCATTCGTCGTTTTGCGCGGTCTTGAGAACGACGCGCCAGAACCGTCGCCATTCGTCGACGCTCTTGGAGCCGAGGAGCCGTCCTTCGTCGTCGTATTCCGCGCGACGAAAACGCCGCGCGTAGCTTGCGCGCAGTCGTCGCCACGTGGAGTACAATTCCTCGCGCGCGAAGAGATCGGTCGCAACGAGCGCGCCGATTACGACGACGACCGCAAGTATCGGAATAACGTCGAGTCGATAGTAGACTCCGAAAAAGGCGCCGAGGCACAGCGGCGTCTGGAGAAGAATAAGCGCGCCGAGCGTCGGATAGCCGCGACCGAACCGGCGCTGAATGCGATGATGGAGGTGCGCGAGGTCGGGAGAGAAGACGCTGCGACCGGCGTTGCGTCGGCGAGCGAAGGCGCAGGTCGAATCCAGGATCGGCAACGCGATGAGCGCGAGCGCGGGAATTGGTCGCAGAACGCCGTCGACGGCGAAAACGCGCAGGGCGAAGAAGCCGACGACGAAGCCGAGCGTAAGACTGCCAGAGTCGCCCAAGTAGACTCGCGCGGGGGGCGCGTTCCAAACGAGAAATCCGAGGAGCGCGGCGGCGACGAGCCAGCATACGGTCGCCATGTCGCCGGCGCCGGTGGAGATCGCCGTGAGCGCGAGCGTAACGAGACACATTGCGCCGAGCGTTCCAACGAAACCGTCGGCGCCGTCGAGGAGATTAAAGGAATTGACGCACCCGAAAAGCCACAGGAACGCGATAAGGTAGAAGAACGAACCTGGTGAAAAAGTCGATCCGGATACAAAAATCGCCGCTGGCGGCGTCGTTATCATGACGATGGCGGCGATAGGAAGTAGTTCGGCGGCGCATTTCGCGCCCCCTCCGAGGCCCCAGCGATCGTCGATTAGTCCCACGACGGCGCACACGCACGAGATTATGGTCGCGGCGACGATTTTTCCCCCGAGCGTCGCGGTCGATTCCAGACCTCCGCTCGCCGCCAGCGCGCAGAGCGCGACGGCGAAGACGGCAAAAACGACCATGCCGCCGCCGACGGGAATCGGCGTTTGCTGGAGTTTTCTCTTCGCGTCTGGACGATCGAGTAGCCCGAGTTTCGGGGCTAGTTTACAGAAGGCTAGCGCGCCGAACATTGATGCGAAGAAGGTTGCGAGGATTAATGGAATGAGCGACGTCATAATAATCGCGACGAATTAGGTGGAATAGCGGGAGCGTCTTGTCTAACCGGTTTGACAAGCGATCGCCGGGCGTACCGACCGCTCATCCAACGTTCTATTTTACACAAAGCGCCAAAAAGTCAAGTTAGCGCGTCTCAGTTTACGATAGCGTTCTCTGTCATAATAGTCCAGATCGTTCGAGTTATTGGGAATATTCCGGTCGATATGCGCGCGTTCATTTGATTTTTGACGCGTTAATCTGAGAAAGCGAGTTGCGTTGAATTTGACGTTTATTACGGGAATGAAAAAGAATCCGCCGACTTATACCCAACCTATTGAAGTTTGTCGACGCGCCTGGTACAATTCATTGCGACGCGTCGACGCGCGTCTTGGCAAGTCATCCTCAAAGTGAATTGAAAGGACGTTGTTACATGAGAGTCATGAGAGAATTGAGACGATTAGCGCCGGTAGTCGCCCTCGCGCTAATCGCGTTTGCGTCGAGTAGCGCGCGCGCTGCGGACGAGAAACCGAAGCCGCTAATGGAGTCTTCCGGAGTTTGCGAGAACGCGGAAGCTATGATGCGCACAAAGCTCCTGTCGGAAATTGACGCCGCGAAAGAGAAATGGATCGCGACCTATAACACGCTGAAGACCAAAGAGGACGTCGAGGCGTATCAACAGCGACTTCTTAAAGAATTTCGAGAAGCGCTCGGTCCAATGTGGGATCACGACGCGCCGCTGAACGTTCAGATTACGGGTAAAACGACGCGAGAGAAATTCCGCGTTGAAAACGTGATATTCGAGAGCGTTCCGAAGGTCTACGTCACGGGCGCCCTTTTCCTGCCGTTGGAAGAACGATTTAAGCCTCCGTATCCTGCGATGCTCATTGTGTGCGGACATTCGTCGAACGGCAAGGCGTACGAATTGTATCAGAGTCTTGGAATTCTCGCGGCGGTGAACGGACTCGCGGCGTTCGTTATGGATCCGATCGACCAAGGCGAGCGTTATCAGTATTTGAACGCCGAAGGAAAACCCGTTACGCAGAGCGTCCCGGCGCACAACCTTGTGCAAGCGGGCTCGATTCTCGTCGGTCGCAATACGGCGACCTTTGAGGTCTGGGACGGAATGCGCGCGATCGACTATCTTCAGAGTCG
>CADCOO010000075.1 GCA_902803085.1 uncultured Planctomycetota bacterium | reverse complement strand
GAATTCATTATTATGGGTCATCGCGGCATGGGAGAAGAGGCGCCGGAAGGCACGATCGAGTCCTTTCGCGCCGCATGGTCGCTCGGCCTGAGTCCTGAAGCGGATATTCGCACGACGAAAGACGGCGTGATCGTCTCGTTCCACGACGACAATTTCAAACGGATTATACCCGACGCGAGCGCCGAAGTTCAGAATCGCGGCGTTAAAGACGTAACGTACGCCGAGCTTTCGACGCTCGACGTCGGCGCGTATATGGGCGAGAAGTTTCGCGGCCAGCGTGCGGTTGCGGTCGCCGAGATCGTCGCCGCGCTTAAGGAGGACTCGAAGCGATTGATCTTCTGCGATCTGAAGAACGTCGATCTTCAGCAGTTCGCGCGCGAGACGGCGGAAGTTTGGCCGCAGGTTTACTTGACCTCCTCCGATTACAACGCGCTTAAGGAGTGGAAACGACTCGCGCCGAGCGGTAAAACGCGCCTATGGACGCCGCGCGCTTGGGTTGATAAGCCGAGCGAGATGGCGTCGGGCTTCGAGAAGGTCGCGGCTGAGAATTTCGCCGCGCTCGACGTCTACGAAATTCACGCCAAACTCGACGCGCAGGGCAAGTTGATTCTGCCGACGCGCGAGACGATACGCGCCATGTCCGAACGCGCGCGCCAGAGCGGCGCGCTCTTCGAGATCATGCCGCTCACGTACGGAGATCAAGAGTTCCCGTACCTGTCGCTACTCGACGCGGGCGCGACGGCGCTCTCGACGGACTACCCGACGGCGGCGGCGCGCGCGCTGAAGACGTATTATTCTAAAAAAGACCAAGACGGCGCGACCGAGCGCTGAGTTTTTCGAGCTATAAAGGACGATCGATATGCAAACGATACTACGACGGAATTTCTTTATGAGCGCGCTGCTAACGGCGTGCGTCGTTATGTTGACAGCGGCGTGCTACGGCGCCGACGCGTTATGGACGATTCGCAATAAGCCGCGCAATACGATAACGGTCATTGCGCACCGCGGCGCCGGCGATCTCGCGCCGGAGAACTGCCTCTCGTCCTTGATCTTCTCCTGGAAGATGGGCGCGATTCCAGAAGTCGACGTGCGACAGACGAAAGACGGACGCATCGTTATGTTCCACGACGGAAATTTCAAACGGATTCTACCGAACGCCGACCCGGAATTCCAAAAGAAGACGATCGCCGACCTGACCTTCGACGAAGTTCGCGCGCTCGATATCGGCTCTTTCCGAGGAGAGCAGTTTAAGGGCGAGAAGATCGTTTCGATTGAAGAGATCGTCGACGCGCTCAAGGAAGATAATCGCCGACACGTTGTGATCGACGTTAAGCAAGTCGATCTCAAAGCGCTCGCAGAAGCCGTCTACGACGTCCGCTTTCAAGTTACCCTAACGACCGACAAAGAGGATATGCTCGCAGAATGGAGCGAAATTTGCCCCAATCCCGACGGAACGCTATGGATGGGGCTCGGCGTTATGAACGACGAGCAGTTGGAAGCGCGATTTAAGACGTTGCGCGAGAAAAACTTCAAAGGAATCAATCGCTTCCACCTACACGTTACCCGCGACGCCAACGGCGAACTGAGCCCGACCCCGGCGTTTATTCGAGCGCACGGCGACGAATTGCGACGACGCGGAATCGAATTCCAAGCGATGCCGTGGCCGACTCCGACCTGTCCCGACGCCAAGACCGACTACGCGCTCTTCAGACGCCTCCTCGACCTTGGCGCAATGGGATTCGGCGCCGATCGTATGGACGTCGCTTATAAGGCGCTCGAAGACTTCTACGCAGAGTCGCCGGAAGATTGGAATATATGCGACAATATTCCGCTCGACGAAGTTGTCATTATGGGGCATCGCGGCATGGGGAACGAGGCCCCGGAAGGAACGATCGAGACCTTTAAACTCGCATGGGCGTCCGGAATATGCCCGGAAGCGGATATTCGCATGACAAAAGACGGCGTCTTTGTCTCGTTCCACGACGAAAATTTCGCGCGCATTCTCAAAGACGCCCCCGAGGACGTCAAAGCCCTCGGCGTCGAGGACGTTACGCTCGATGAACTCATGAAGCTCGACGTCGGCGCCTATATGGGCGAAGAGTATAAGGGCCAGCATATCGTTACCCTTGAGGAGATCGTTGAAGAATTGCGGAAGGATCCGCTACGTTTCATCTTCTGCGATATTAAGAATATCGATCTCGAACGATTTGCCAAAGAGACGGAAGCCGTGCACCCGCAGATTTGCCTCACCGGTCCCGATATCGAGCCGCTTATCGAATGGAAGAAACTCGCGCCGCGCGCAAAATCCCTGATCTGGACGCCGACAACCTGGGCCGGTACCCCCGAAAACCTCGAAGAACGCTTTAATGCGATTCGCGATCGCGGATTCTGCGGACTCGACTTCGTTCAGGTTCACGTAACCGTCGATCAGGACGCGAACGTTAAGCCGACGACCGACGTACTGCGCCGCGTCGGTACGGAATGCCGCAAGCAGGGGATTCTCTTTGAAGTCATCTCCTGGACGAACGGGGATAAAGAGTACGTCTATCGCACGCTCCTCGACGCTGG
>CADCOO010000074.1 GCA_902803085.1 uncultured Planctomycetota bacterium | reverse complement strand
CCGTCGAAGACGACGGTCGCGCCAACCAATTCGGCGCCGACTTCTTCCGCGACGGTGAACGCCGCGGCGGCTTCGCCGGCCTTGACGGTTACGTCGTACTCGTTGTTATTGAGGATCGTCATAACGTCGGCGATCGTAATCGTCTTGCCGTCGGCGAGCGTAATGACGGCGTTCTCCTGATCCGCTTCCGCGAGATCGAAGGTAACGGTCAAGCCCTTAGCGTCGGCTTCCGCGTCGAATTTACGCGCGGAGACGTCAATGGAGCCGTCTTCGAGTTCGCTGTAATGGAAGTAGACTTCGACGGCTTCGCGTAGCGAGATGAGACCGTCGTGGTCGTCGACGACGTCTTCGAGGGTCGTAACGATGATGGACGGCTCGTCCCAATCGGGACCGTCGTAATCGGACTCGTAGGCGCCGATATCGACGCGATGACCTTGGATACGATCGTTTCCGGCGATATCTTTCGTGAGCGTTTCAGCGACGAGATCGCTATTGCCGCGATCGACGGCTTGCGAACCGTCGGCGAGCGAGTAGTCGCCGTTTTCAGCGTCGGCGAAGAGCGGCTTGTCGGCGTTGTAGACGCGGTTGCCTTCGCCGTCGACTTTCGCGCTGAACAAGGAGTACTTGGCGTCGAGTTTAATCTCGGCTTCGTCGGAAGAGTTGTCGGTTTCGCCGAGCGCGATCGTATTGACGACCGTGAAGGAGGCGTTGCCGTAGAGCGCGTAGGCGCCTTCGACGACTTCGAGTTTATCTTCGTAATCGTTTTCTTCCTCTTCGGTCGTATCGCCGGTTTCGCTATCGCCGGTTTCGTCGGTTTCGTCGCTTTCTTCGTCCTCGGTCTTCTTGACGCCGGAGACGACGGTCGAGTTCTCGATCGTAACGGAGGCGGCGAGGTCGAGGTTGTCGTCGACGTTGGAGCGTACGGCGACTTCTTCGGCGACGACGACCGATTGCGTAATCGCAACGTTCGCGACGTTATTCGCGTAGACGCCGTAGTCGTCGCCGGTCACGAAGGAGTTCGTGATCGCGAGGGTCGAACCGTCGGCGAGGTAGACGCCGACTTCGCCTTCGACCTTGGAGTCGGTAATCGTCGCGGCGGCGGCATTCTCGCCCTTCTTAACGTAGGCGCCGTAGAAGCCGGTCAGTTCGGACGCGGTTACGGTCAGTTCGCCGTCGTAGACGCCGACCGCCGGCATATCGTCGTTGGTAATCGTCGTCTTGTCGATCGTCGCGTTACCGGTATCGACGAGGACCGCGCCTTCGACTTCGGACTCGGTTACGGTCGCGTTGCCGTTGACGACGAAGACGAGTCCAGTGATTCCGGACTTCGTCACGGTCGCGTCGCCGTTCTTGACGGCGACCGCGCCCTTGACGCTGGAGGCGTCGACGGTCGCGTCCGCGTCGGCGGCGGCGACGCCGCCTTCCACGACGGAGCCGGTGATCGCGACGTAGTTCGGCTCGAGAGCGACCTCGGAGCCCTTGACGCCGACGACGCCGGTAATCTTGGACGCGGTAACCGTGAGGTCGGAACCGCCGACCGCCTTCAGCTCCAGTTCGTCGCTTGTTTCGTTCTTAACGAGGTCGTAGCCCGCCATGATATCGCCTTCGACGGCGAGGCCGTTGATCGTGAGATCGACTTCGGAATCGAAATCGTTCTTAACGGTGATCGCCGGGTTGACGGTAACGTTAATGGAGCGCGATCGGTTCGCGGCGGGAACGAGCACGTACTCGCCGCTCTCGTCCTTAACGAGGGCGTCGGTCGCCTGATCGTACTTGACGAATTGCGTGGCGTCGATGGTAACGGCGTGACCGTCGTCGGTCTTAACGAGGTAGGTATCGCCGTCGATTTCGATCGCTTGACCCTTGAGTTTCTCGGAGAAGGAGATCGTGTATTCGTCGACCGCGAAGTCGTGTCCTTCGACGTTGATGTAGATGAGCGCTTCGCGGAGCGTAATGACGCCGTCCATGTCGCTGATCGCGTCGCCGAGGTCGGTGACGATGATCGACGGCTTCTCCTTGAAGTACGGGGTCTCGAAGGCGCCGAGGTCGACTTCGTCGCCCTGGATGCGCTGGAGGCTGGCGAGATCGACCATGCCTTCGACGGTTTCGCCGAGGTTATTGACGTATTCGCCCTTGTAGCCGTTCGCTTCGGTCACGACGCCGTTGTTGCCGGCGTTGATCACGTTGGAGGTAGCGGCCGGGAAGTATCCGGAGACGTCGTCGCCGGTCTTGGCGTTCTTGCCTTTGGCGCGCGTGCGAGTCGTCTCGCCCGTTTCTTCGTCCACGACGACCGTAAGGGTTCCGGAGAACGGATCGGCGCCCTTGGAGTCGATATTCTTACCGCCGTCGTTGCTCCACGCGGTGAACGCGGAGTAGACGTTGTAGGCGTTGACCGTCGTCACGTTAATGCCGTCGTCGATCAACTTGACCTTGTCGGCGGAGTCGTACGCGATG
>CADCOO010000073.1 GCA_902803085.1 uncultured Planctomycetota bacterium | reverse complement strand
TTTTGGGCGGGGAGTCTCCTTATTCCTGTTTCATGGCGCTAGCGTTTAGTACGCTCACGTTGTCTATCGGATGAATTGGAGGGGTAGCTTTACTATTTTGCCGCAACGTCCTCGTTAATGATTTGTGGCGTTCATCTGAGAAAAAACCCGGACGGTCCGAAACGATTCCGTCCGGAACTAATCGACGCGCCCGTCGCAACCGCGCTCGCCGCTACTCTTCGGCGCACAGAATGAGACGAGCGTTGCGCCCCAATCGCCGAGCCCAACGTTCCGCCTCGCTTCCTTTGTAGAATTTGAGAGCAACGCTCGGCGGAAACGTTCAGAAGTCGTACCCTCTCTAAGGGACGTCGTGAACTTTGTCGATTGATTACGAGAGCTACTACTGTGCGCAGTGAAGTAGCAAATGTTACGGTTAATTTACAGCATTTGACTAAAACGTTCCTTTTTTGCCCGCGTTTTCCTCCAATCAATCCGACGCTCCTTTTTTCTCATAGGAAAATTTTCAGCGACGTCTTGAAATGACGTCGACGGCGTCGCATAATTAGAGGAGACGCGGTGGGGTCGCTTCTACGAGAGCGCGTCGCCGTCCGTTGACAAACGACCAGTCCGACGCGCAAGTCGACGCCGGGCGCAAAACACAGAAAGATTAAACGTCATGTCGAATCGATCTTTTACCGTTTCGCTATTCGTTGCGATTCTTGCCGTCGTTTCCGGCGCGTTTGCAAGCGCCGTCGAATACAAGGGTCCGATTAAGTTGCTCGCTACGAAAAACGGCGAGACGCTCTACTCCCTCAATATGGACGCTAAGGAAATCGCCGTCGTCTCGATTCCGAACGCGGCGGTCGAACGAACGATTCCGCTGCCGGGAACCCCCAACGACATGTGCCTGAGCGCCGACGAAAAGACGATGTACGTCGGGTACGGCGATTATCAGGGCAAAATTGCCGCCGTCGATCTTGCGTCCGGCGCCGTTACGGCGGAGGGAGTCGTCGGGCACACGCCTTGCGGTCTGTGCCTGACTTCCGATCAGCAGACGATCTACGCGTGCATGCGTTTCGATTGCACGATCGCGAAGATTTCGCTCCCCGAATTCAAAGTTGAAGCGACCTATCCCGCGCTCCACGAGCCGTGCGCCGCCGTTATTACGCCCGACGACAAATCCTACTTCGTCGCCAACTTCCTGCCCCTCGACCGCTCCGACGGCGCGAACGTCGCCGCTGAAATCACCTGTCTCGACACGCAGACGGGCGAAACGAAAAATATTCGCCTTCCGAACGGCAGTTCCAGTATGCACAATATCGCGATCTCGCCCGACGGGAAATACGTCTATACGACGGCGATTCTCGCGCGCTACCAGCTCCCGACGACCCAGGTCGAACGCGGCTGGATGAATACGAACGGATTTAGTATTATCGACGCGGAAAAGCGCGAGTTCGTTAATACGGTGCTATTGGACGACGTCGACCTTGGCGCCGCCAATCCCTGGCCGATCGCCGTCTCGGACGACAATTCCAAAATCTGCGTAGGGCTCGCCGGAACGCATGAAATCTGCGTCGTCGACGTTAATAAAACGCACGAAAAACTCCAAGGCCTCCCGAAGGACGCCGAAGACGCCAAGGAAAAAGGGCTCTCCAACGTAACGACCGCCGATCAGGTGCCGCAATTGCTCGCGTTCCTCGTCGGACTTAAGCAGCGCGTTAAGCTCTATAGCGCCAAGATCAAGGCGAAGGCGCCTCGTTCCCTCGCCATCGTGGGCTCCAAGGTTTACGTCGGAATGTACTTCACCGACAATATTATCGTCGTCGACCTAAACGCGCGACGACCCAAGCCCTCTGAATTCGTTGAGCTCGGTCCCGAACCGGAACTCGAGCCCGCAAAACGCGGGGAACTCGCATGGCACGACGCAACCCTATGCTTCCAGAACTGGCAAAGCTGCGCAAGCTGCCATCCGGACGCGCGATCCGACGCGCTCAATTGGGACCTCCTCAACGACGGTATGGGCAACCCGAAAAACGCCAAGGGCATGCTCTTCTCCCTCAAGCTCCCGCCCGCTATGTGGCACGGAGTGCGCGTCAACGCGGAGCTCGCGATTCGCACCGGATTCCAATATATCATGTTCTCCAACGTTCCGGAAGCGACCTGTCTCGACGTCGAGGAATACCTGAAATCCCTCGAGCCGTTGCCCAGTCCTTACCTGGTCGACGGAGAGCTCAGTGAAAAAGCGCTGCGCGGCAAAGCGGTCTTTGAAAACGAAAAATACGCGTGCACGGAGTGTCACATTGGAGAATACTTCTCCGATCAGAAAACGCACGACGTCGGCACGCGCGCCGATTTCGACCACCGCGACGATTTCGACACCCCGACCTTGCGCGAAATCTGGCGCACGCCCCCATACCTCCACGACGGACGATACGTCGATCTCCATGAAGTCTTCAAAGACGGAAGACACGGCGACGTACTCGGCGACGTCGACGAAATGACCGACGAAGAAATCGACGACCTCGTCGAATATCTGATGTCGCTCTAACGACAGCTCATTTTCCTGATTGGACGGGGACGAATCGGCGTCAACGGTTCGTCCCTTTTTGCGTTAAAAAAATATATTTGGACAAATTTCCGCGCAACACGTTCATTTCGGCGGCAACGATACGGGGGCGAGGTCTCTTTCAGAGATCCGTTTAGCTCCCAGGCGTCGCTACGCACATAATAGCGCCCGCGTCGGATTCACTCCTTTTTAAGTTCAGAGGCTACACCCATGAAGCGTTCTCACGCCAAAATCACCGTTCTAAGCGGCGTATCGCTCATCGCCGTCTGTCTCGCGTTCTGCACGCTCCCGAGCGCAAACGCGCAAAATTTTCGACCTATTCCCCAGCCTGCGGAAACGCTTATGAACGAAGATAATGAAATTACGTTTGACGACAATAAAGTCGCCGACGATAAGAAAGACGACGTGCCCGCTTACGCTGGAATCGGCGCTAAGTCCCAAGAGGAAATCGACGCCATGCTCAACGGCGTCGCGTCCGACGATCTCCTTGGTCCCGCCAGAAAGCTTTATCAAGAGCGTCTCTACCAGGACGCCCTCGTCCTCTATAAAAGAATCCTTCACGATCCGCAAACGAGCGATTCGATTTGTCAAGGCGTCATGCAAAACTATGTCGCGTGTCTACAGCAAACCGATCAGTTCGATCGACTCGAGGACGAGATGAAAGCCGTTATTAAGGAACGACCGAACTCGATCAAGGTCGTTACTAACGCGATCAAAAATCTCGACGCCTTGCAGCCGGACGCGTTCCTCGTCGACGGGGAATTGACGTACGTCTTTACGCCCGGCGCCAAAAACGTCTCGTTGCGCGAAAGAAACCGCGTAATGAAGCTACAGTTGCTGCGCGACGCGCTGCCCCTGGCGCGCGCATGCCAAGACGGAAGCGCCGACGAATTCTATCAACTTTTCATCCGCACGTTGAAAAATAACGATTGGAACGGCTCAGGTTTCTGGAAATTACAGGTTCTCACCGATATCGACGCGCTTCCCGAACTTAAAGACCTCTCCGACGACTTTAGCTACGATTTCGGCGGCTCGCGCAATCAGGGCGCGCCCGTCGACGAAAACGGCGACCCCGTCTTCTTCCAAACGCCCGAATCCTTTGAAAAGGCTCAAAACGACGGCGAACGCGTCCAAGCGCTGCGCGCGGAAGCCTTTGAAAGAACCTCAAAATACGGCAAATACATGACGCTCATGGGGCGCGCGAACGAAGCGCGCGACGCCTTTGGCGTTCAGACTCTGGCGCGGTATCAGGCGTTCCAGGATTTCCTGTACAACTCAACCGACTCGCACGACGGCGTCTGGTCGTTGCAGACGCTCAAGGACAATGAGACGATCGCGAAACTCGCCAACGGCGTTAAACGCTTCGCCTTACCCAAAGACTACGACTATATCGCTTGCTGGCGCGAAGCGCTCGAGTATGCCGAACGCGATTCCGACGTCTACGCGGCGTGGCAGAATCTCGCTGGGGAGTACCAGAACCGTCGACAACTTGATCGCGCGGCTGAATGTTGGAGTACGCTAATCGAGAAAATCAAGAGTAAGAATCCCGACCACTATCTCCTACAGCATTGTCAAACCGCGCTCTCGCAGATCGTCGATCCAAGAATTCAATTCGAAGCCGGCGCCTCAAACGTCGCCGGTATGAACGCGTCTCTAAACTTCCGCTATCGCAATGCGACCGGCGTGGAGGCGACCGTCAAAGAACTCAAAGTCGACGAACTCGTCAAACAGTTCACGCAGGACGACTTCCTGAGGAAAAACCCCTTCCGTTCAATAACGCAGCGCATTACCGATCTCATTCGCGCAGACTATCTTGAACGAACCGACGACGTCGCTAAGGTTATCGAAGATCTCCAGCCGATGAAATACAAGTTCGTTGGAGACGAGGTCGCGCGCTTCTCGCAGAATCTTGAGCCGGATCCGGACCACTTCGATCGCACGGCGTCCCTGGAGCTTCCGAAACTTAAACCTGGCGCATACCTCGTCGAGCTCGCCGCGAAAGACGGCAATAAGGATTACGTCGTTATCTGGCTCAAAGACCGCGTCGTACAGCGATCGAGTTTTCAAGACGGAAATCGATTCTTCCTGCTCGACGCCGAATCAGGCGCCCCGATTTCTAACGCCGACCTCGAATTCATCTTCATTACGACCAAATGGGGTAATCGCGGTCCAATCGTCGTTTCGGTTAAGAAGGAAATTAAACGCACCGACGAGTCGGGCGCCGCGCTGATTCCGTATAAAGAGTACGACCACAACACGAACGAATCGACTTCCGTCGTTACTATTGCGCCAAGCGCCGATCCACAAGCGCCTAAACAGTACTCGTTCCTCGACGCGCAATCGGTTATGCGCGTTTCCGAAGTCAATGAAACTTACCTCAGACTCAACGCGTTCTTTCTTTCCGATCGACCAATCTATCGACCTAACCAAAAGGCGAATTTTAAGTTTTGGGTCGGAACCGCCGCTTATGATATCGACGTCGAGAAAAACGACTGGGCTGGTCAAAAGGTCGCTTACGTCATTCAGTCGCCGAACGGCGAAAAGGTCGCGCAAAAGGGGAACGTCGAGCTCGACGCCTACGGCGCCTTCAGCGACTCCTTTGATATTCCCGACGACGCGCAACTTGGCGTCTACTCCGTCATGTTGGGAACGAGTCTCGATCCTAACGGCAACATTCAAAACTATTTAGGCTCCGGTTCCTTCAGACTCGAAGAATATCGCAAACCGGAATTCAAAGTCGCCGTCAACGCGCCAAAGGATCCCGTTAAACTCGGCGATAAATTCAAGGCGACCGTTAAGGCGGATTATTATTTCGGCGCGCCCGTCTCAAAGGGTACCGTTCACTATACCGTTACCCGCAATACGCATCGTTCAACCTATTACCCCGCTCGATACTGGGACTGGTTCTACGGACCCGGATACTGGCAATTCACCTACGATTGCCTGTGGTATCCCGGCGCTTATCGATGGTATTGCCGACGCCTTCCGCCTTTCTACTCGTCCTTCCCATACGCGCCCCCGGAGGAAATTGCGTCCGGAGAAGCGCCTCTCAAGGAGGACGGAACCTTTGAAATCGAGATCGATTCCGCCGTCGCGCAGGCGATCTATCCCAACGACGATCACGTCTACAATATTACCGCGCGCGTCGTCGATCAGTCGCGACGTGAAATCGTCGGCGTCGGCAAGGTATACGTTACTCGCGAACCGTTCCAGACTTACGCATGGTTTGATCGCGGATACTACAAAGTCGGCGATAAAATGACGGCGGCGTTCCAAGCGCGTCGCTTAGACGGCAAGCCGGTCGTCGGAAAAGCGACCGTCAAACTCTATAAGATCGCCTATGCGAAAACGGAAGACGACGTCGTCAAGCCGACGGAAACCGAAGTCTTTACCAAAGATCTCGTCGCAGACGAGCAAGGTTGCGGCTCCGTCGATATGACCGCGACCGAGCCCGGACAATATCGTCTCTCGTGCGTTCTAACGTCCGAATCCGGCGTCGCCGAAGAAGGCGGACAGCTTATTATGGTACGCGGCGATAAGAAAGCGTTGAATGCGTCGCAACCGCGTGGAGACTATCGATTTAGCGCGCTCGAAATTATTCCGGAGAAACCGGAATACGCCGTCGGCGACGTCGCGAAAATTCAAATCGCGTCCAATCGCGCCGACGCGACCGTTTTCGTTAAGCTCCGCACGCAGAATAGCGGGCTCGGCGACGGCAAGCCGATTATGCTCCAACTGAAGAACGGGCTCGCCGATTTCGAATTCAAGATCGAAGGAAAAGATCAGCCGAACTTCTTCCTTGAAGCGACGACCGTCTTTGAAGGACGATGTTACGACGAAACCAAGGAAATAGTCGTGCCGCCCGCTAAGAGAATCCTCGATATCGCCGTCGAACCGAGTAAGGAACGCGTTAAGCCCGGCGAAAAGGCAAAAGTGAAACTTAGACTGACCGATCCTGACGGCGAGCCCGTCGTAGGTCAAACGGTCGTCACGATTTACGACAAGTCTCTCGACGACCTAGTCGGCGGTTCCAATATAGAGGATATTCGAGAATTCTTCTGGAAATGGCGACGTTCCTGGGGCGGAGCCTCCTTCACGTCAAGTCTCTATCAGGAATCGTATTTCGACGTCTGGCCTTGGATTACCGCCCAATGGACGGACGACGAGCGCGCTCGTCAACGTCTGCGTCCAATCGGTCTCTTTAACGACTCCCTTGATTTCTCCGATTCAGCAGGATACGCTGGAAGAATGGCAGGCGGCGCAATGGGCGGCATGGGCAGCGGCGCGAAGAATCAAGTCTTAGCGATGAATACCAGCGCTCCAATGTCGGCTATGGCGAGAGGCGCAGTACTCAGAAAAGAAGAATTGGCGGAAGCGGAGGAAGCGGACATGAGCATGGCGGTCGACGACGCTGCCCCAATGATGCTGGCCGAAGCCAAAGCGGCCGCTTTTGCGCCGGCGGCCCCGACGCCAATGGCGGGCGATTATGTAAACGCCGCGGAGGCGGCAATGCTCGACGGATCGACTGCGTTTGTCGAAGCGAAAGTCCGCAAGAATCTCGCCGATCTCGCTTACTGGGCGGTCGATCTTAAGCCAAACGACGACGGCGTCCTCGAAATTGAAGTCGACATGCCGGAGAATCTTACGACCTGGAAGATCGCCGCGTGGAGCGTCGGCGAAGGACTGCGCGTCGGGTCCGGCGAATCGGAGATCATTACGAGTAAGGATCTCATTATCCGAATGCAGAAGCCGCGCTTCCTTACGCAGAAAGACGAAGTCGTTCTCTCCGCCAACGTCCACAACTACCTCGATTCCGAGAAGAAAGTCCGAGTCTCGCTCGAATTCCCTAAGGACGATCCGGAAAATTCGACTGCCGAACTGAAATTCCTCAACGACGACGCGACTTCTGACGTCGTCGTTCCGGCGAACGGCGAAGCGCGCGTCGACTGGCGCGTTAAGGCGGAAAAAGCCGGCGTCGCTTCCTTGCTCATGAAAGCGCTCACCAACGAAGAGTCCGACGCTATTCAAGATACGATCAAGATTAAGGAACACGGGATCGACAAACAGGTCGCCGTATCCGGCGTTATTCCCGCCTCTCAAAAGAGCGACGAGAAATCGCAAGACGTCCGTGAACAAACCTTTACAATGGTCGTACCCGAGGAGCGACGGCCGGAAACGACGAAACTTACCGTTAGATTCTCGCCGACCCTTGCGGGCGCCATCTTCGACGCGCTTCCCTATATGATGGAGTATCCTTACGGCTGTACGGAACAGACGCTCAATAAGTTCCTGCCGCTTGTGATCTCGCAAAAAGCGTTGCTCGACGCCGGCGTCGATCTCGAAGCGCTTCAAACGAAGAAGGCGAATCTCAACGCGCAAGAGCTCGGCGACGCCCAGGAACGCGCTAAGCGTTGGGGAACGAAACGCAATCCGCTCGCTAACCCCGTCTTCGATCCCGTCGAAGCGCGCAATCGCGTCCAAGTCGGCGTGGAACGGCTGACCTCCATGCAGAATCCCGACGGAGGCTGGGGATGGTTCTATGGCGCCGGGTGCGTCTCCTCGGCGCGTCAGACGGCGCTTATCGCTCGTGGACTCAAACTTGCGCAAGAGTGCGACTTCCCAGTCGAGCAGTATACGATCGATCGCGGTCGCGATTTCCTTGCGCAATATGAACGCGAACAAGTCGTTAAGCTCATTCGCGGAAAGTACTGGACCGACGAGCAGAAGAAGGAACCGGGCGCGTACCGTCTGTACAAGGAGACGGCGTCGTCCGAAGACGTCTTCGTCTACTTTGCGCTTTCCGAACTCGGCGTTCAGCCGGCGGCGTATAGCGACGACTTCGTCGATCCCAGCGCGGCGACGCTCGCGGGACTCGCCGCGAACGATCAAGTCGGCCTTCACGCCGTAATGAAGGAGTTCATTTGGGACGCGCGCGCCTCGTTGCAACTCTATCCGCTCGCTACCTATGGACTTGCTCTTGCGCATGAAACGGAACAATTTCCTTCGACGGCGACGCGGCTCGAAATGATACTTCGAGTACTCGCGCAATATCGCAAGCTCGACGACGAGAATCAAACGCTGTGGCTTGATCTCAATCGCGTAAACGGATGGTACTACTGGTCCTGGTTCGGCTCAGAATTCGAGACTCAGGCGTATTACTTGCGTCTCCTCAATAACGTCGATCGTGCGATTCTTAAGAAAGTCGGCGTCGAGAAAGACGCGCCTATGCTAGTAAAGTACCTCCTCAATAATCGCAAGCATGCGACCTATTGGAACTCCACGCGAGACACGGCGATATGCGTCGAGGCGTTCGTCGAATACCTCCGCGACGCTAACGAACTTGCGCCTAACGAAACCGTAGACGTACTCGTCGACGGCGAGCGTAAAATGCAAGTTCAATACTCGCCCGACACGCTCTTTGAAATCGACGGAACCCTCGAGATTCTCGCCGACGAAATTGGTTCCGGCGAGCATACGATTACGTTGCGCGTCGACGGCGACGGTCCGCTTTACTACAACGCGTATCTTGAATACTTTACCCTGGAAGACCCGATTGAAAAAGCAGGTCTCGAAGTTAAAGTCGAACGACGATACTATAAGCTCGTTAAAGACGACGACGCGACGGCGCTCGTCGAGGGCGGGCGCGGTCAGGCGATCAACCAGCGCGTTGAACGCTATAATCGCGTTCCGCTTAAAACTGGAGACGACGTCGTTTCTGGAGACGAGATTGAAGTGGAGCTGATCGTCGAGAGCAAAAACGACTACGAGTCGCTACTCCTAGAAGAACCTAAAGCGGCGGGCTTTGAAGCGCTTGATCAATTGAGCGGATACAAGTATCAAGGCTTGCCCGCCTACGTCGAGTATCGCGACGATCGCGTCTGCTTCTTCGTCGAGAACCTGCCGAAAGGACGATCCGTAACGACGTATAAACTCCGCGCGGAAACGCCCGGTAAGTTTGCCGCGCTCCCCGCGACGATCTACGGAATGTACGCGCCCGAACTCAAGGGGAATTCCGACGAGTTCAAAGCGGGCGTCGTCGACAAGGAGTAATTCGCTCGTTAATACTTCTCGCCGCGCTGGTTCGACCGGCGCGGCGCGAGACTGCCGTCGGCGTTTGCGCGATTGCGCCGGCGGCAGTTTTCGCATATCTTTATACGTCATAATATTTCAATCGACGAGGAACTGCAAATGCAACGAGTAGGACGTAGCTTAACGGTAGCGCTATCTGGCGTTCTCCCATTGTGTCTATTTATCGCCGTTCAAACGGCGGTCGCACAAAGAGCCGCCGAGCCCATTGGCGGCGCTCAACGCGATTTAACCGTCGACGACGAGACGCTGCGCGTTCAGCGTCTGCGGTTCCAAGACGCCGCCAAGGAGTACGAGCGACGATCGACGGAGGAAATTATTGAAAATCTCCAGAAGGGCGCGGCTCGCAACATGGAATACTACGTCGTTTCCAGTTCGCGTTTCTCCGAAGCGGAACGACTCGACGCGCTGCGCGCTCTACTGCGCCGAATTGAACAGTACGATTTTAGGCATTGGGAAAATGCCGACTATCTCGAACTCACGGAAGCGCTCGACGCCTGTTCAAACGACTATCCAGACTCAGTAAACGTCGCGCTACAAATTGCGCTGATTTACGCTATAATCCAACTGGACGTCCAACAAGCGCGAGTCGAGCACGATATAGTCAATTTCGATCTGAATAAAAGGGAAGTCTACGAGGACGCGCGCGTTAGACGCATTCGAACCCTCGTCCGCGCTTTGCCGACTTTAAGGCGAGAGATACGCGATAAAAAACATGACGATCCAAACGCCGTCGTTAGAGCGGGCTCGCCTGAATTTCGATTCTATCGCGAGCTCATTACGGCGCTACAGCGTTATGAAGCAAGAGCTGCCTCTACCGCAAGGCTATTTGTCATCGGGGAATATCTGTACGCATTTATGGATCACGCTCCCTCTTCAACGATATTTCATCAATTGAGACTTCAAAAACTTACGCCGCTCGAAGACGATTCTGAACCCGTTAAATATGACAATCCGGATTTGAACGTCGTCCGTTTGCAGGATCGCCTCGTCGACAAAGACGGTAATCTCGTCGTTTTTAAAACGCCGGAAACGTTCGAAGATGCGAAAAACGACGGCGAACGCGTCTTTGCGTTGCGCAAAGAACTATTCGACGCGGGAAGCGACGTCGTTAAAGCGGACGTCTTAGCCTCTTCTGCGCTGGACGCCCTTCTCTTCTTCGGGCTCTATAAAGTCGTTCCTAACGCTCGCGATTCTCTCGGAAACTCAACCCCCGTACTGGGCGTCGATCTATCCCAAGACGAGGTCAGTTCTTTGGCCGACGACGAATCGTATATCATGCTCAGTTCCGGTCTGCGGCGCGTTAAATTGCCGCAAGAGTACGCGTACGCAACGTTATGGCGACAGGCGCATGAATACGCAATCAAAGGCGCAAAGGAGTACTTCGACGCCGACGAATCAACCCGCGAAGCGTTGAATTATCCCAATGCGTCGGAAGATATCCAGAAGCTTCTCTGGCAGACGCGCGCCGCCGTCGTTATGGACGCCTTGATTAAACAAGATTTCGACCGTATTATTGAAACGGATCAGCGTCATGAAGAGTTTTGCCAGCGCTATAACCTTCGCGAGGACGGAATATTTAAACTCGTACTGCCGGCGCAGTTCCTAACTTCAGACGTCTCCCTCAAGCAACTGATCGCGCCCAAGATCGCTTTCAGCCAATCGAACGTCGACGAAAACCGACGTTCAGAACTGGATATCGCCTATCGCAACGCCAACGCCGTCGACGTCGCCGTCAGTCGAATTGATCTCGCGCCGGGCGTTGCGCTAAAGAATCTCGCCGCCAAAATGCTGATCAAACCGTACGAGTCGGACGTCTCGCTCCACTCGTTGATTTGCGATCAACTATTGGGAAAGAACAAGCTTTATTCGCGACCTCCAGACGACTATTTTCAAGTAGAAGAAGCGACGACGTTTCAAGTAGAACTCGACGCAGCCGAACGCGACGTCGAACGTACGGCGACGCTTAAACTTGGCGATCTGGAGCCCGGCGTCTATCTCGTTGAAGCAACCGCCATGAAAGACGGCGAACGCGGCGTCGCCGACAAGGCGACGTTGTGGATTCCCGACCTTGCCGTTCTGCGATTTGATCGTCAGGACGGTTGCGTTTTGCGCGTTTTCGATCCCCAAACGGGCAAGCCGGTTTCCAACGCCGAGATCGACGCTTATACGATCGTCCAGCCCGATTACGACGTTCTGAGAAAGAGACAAGCGACGCAAGGACTTAACGGTCGTATCTCAAAGACGTCAACCCCGGCGGTCGAAGTCTTCCAGCAGACGACTCAGACCGATGAAAACGGCGAAGCGTTCGTAGCCGTTCAACGCGCGAAAGAAGAACAGTTCGTTCGCGCGCTCTTCGCCGTGCGATCGCCGGACTCTGAACGTCTCAATCTAGCGTCTGTAGTCGACGTCGGCGGATTCGAACCTCCAACCGCGCCGCATTCGCCCTTCGGCGCGCCGGGTTGCGTTTTCCTAACCGATCGTCCCCTTTATCAATACGGAGACGTCGCCTCTTTTAAGTGCATTCTTGACAAGGAACTCGTCGCGACGTTAAACGCGCGCGAAGTTTCTTACTGTATTTTTGATTCCTTTAATCAACCGGTCGTTCAGAAATCGGGAATACCGCTCGATCGCTTCAATTCCTTTACAGACTCATTTGAAATACCCGACCAGAATCCGCCGCTACGTCTCTTTTCCAATTTCATGATCGTCGTCGGCGACGAATTGTGCGAAGGCGTACGACCG
>CADCOO010000072.1 GCA_902803085.1 uncultured Planctomycetota bacterium | reverse complement strand
GCTGAGGCCGCTGATGCTGCCGCTCCGTGCGGAGCCGTTACCGTTGCTCCGTGCCAACCTGTCGCTCCGTGCGAAGCCGTTACCGTCGCTCCTTGCAAGCCGGTCGAAGCCTGCGCTCCCGTCGCTCCTTGCAAGCCCGTTGAAGCCTGCGCTCCCGTCGCTCCTTGCGAACCCGTTGGCGCCTGCGACGCTATTGAAACTTGCGCTCCCGCGTGCGCTCCTTGCACGCCGTGCTTCCGTCCCTTCGCTCGTCTGAAGGCCGCTCTGTGCTGCCGTCCTTGCGCGCCCGTTTGCGGTCCCGCCGCTTGCGAACCCGCTGCTTGCGAGCCTGTCGCTCCTTGCGCTCCCGCTTGCGAAGCCGCTCCGGCTCCGTGCGCGCCCGCTTGTGAAGCCGCTCCGGCCCCGTGCGCGCCCGTTTGCGCCAAGAAGGTCTTCTGCAAGCCCATTTGCTGCAAGCCCGTCTGCTGCAAGCCCTGCAAGCCGGTCGTTCCGGTCTGCAAGCCGATCATTTGCAAGCCCTGCGTTCCGGTCTGCAAGCCCGTTTGCAAGCCGGTCATTTGCAAGCCCGTCTTCTGCAAGCGCCCCTGCAAGCCTTGCGCTCCCGTTTGCGGTCCCGCCCCGTGCGCTCCCGCCGCTTGCGCGCCTGTCGCTCCTTGCGCTCCCGCTTGCCTCTAATTGACGAGCATATAAAAAGTCCTTCCGATCGTGAAGGCAATTGCTAAAGGAATAAGCGTCCCCCTCTCCGGAAGGGGACGCTTTTCTGCTTTTATTCGGACGCCATTGCGCTCGACGCGCGCGTAAGAGAAAGTCGCGAGAACGCGCTAGCGCGCGAGTTGGAATTGCCGGTCGACCGCGGCAACTTCTAGAAAGATCGCTTCTCATTTTCACGGCGCGGCGTATTTCGTTCTGGGAACCGTTCCCAAAGAATTAGGCGACGACCGCGCGAACTCGCGCAATCGTCGCCGTCGTTTTTTTGCATTGTAGGAAAGCGCAGACGCGCGACTCTATAAAGAATTTATTTTGTCTTGCGAATCAACTTTCTTTGAACTGCGTAACGAACTGTCGCCAGCGCCGCCCAGCCAATATTGACGGCAAAGAGGATATATAGCGCCGTTACCTTATTGCTCTCGCCGCTCGCGTACGCATGACGACCGCCTCCGCCCATGACGAAGCTCAGTCCGTACCAGGTCATGATAATCGCCAAGGCGCCGAACGTGGCGCCGAGCGGTAGGAAGAAGCGACGATTGCCCGTCATTTTATACGCGTGCAAAACGACGAGATAGACGAAGAGCGTAACGAGCGCCCAGACTTCCTTCGGATCCCAACTCCAAAACCGTCCCCAACTGAAATCCGCCCACCGAGCGCCGAGAATTATCCCGACGGTTAGAAAGAGAACGGCGCTACGCGTCATAGCGACGATAAAAGGCGCGACGCGCAACGAATAGTTCGGCGTTGGATCGGAATCGCGCAATTGGTCGTAACGTCCAAAAATATATGCGGCGAGCGAGGTGAGCGCGACGACCCACGCGATGGCGCCGAGCGCGTAGCTAATAATAATCGCGATAACGTGAATCGTGAGCCAAAAGTTGCTGCGCAAAACGGCGACGAGAGGGCGAATGTGCGGATTGAACTCGACGGAATTGAAATACGCGGCGGCGGCGACGAGCGTTGCGACGACGGCGCTCGCCGTGAGGAACGCTTTGCGCGAGAAGACGTCTTCTACCGTCGTTTCTTCGCGCGGAACGTCGCTCAACACAGCGCGTGGGAAGAGCGCGAGCGCGAGGAGCGCGGCGACGAATCGAGGCGCGAGGAGCGCGACGAAGAGGAAGGTCGCGAACGCGGCGCAGCTATCGAGAACGCCTTGCATGGCGAGCGAATTGGCGAGCGTTTGTTTAAAGGACTCCCAAACGGACGCGTCCGTCGTTTGATTAGCGAGCCACAAACGGACGCCAAGGTATCCGACGGCAAGCGTGAGCGCAACCCGGATCGCAAAGATTACAATAGCGGCGAGTCGATTGCTAGAATTGCGGAAGCAACGTCCAAACGCGGTTGCGCGCCACGCCGCGCCGAACGGACGCGACCACGCGGGCGCGAGCGTGTAACCGATCGCAATCGCGGCGATAAGGAACGCGAGTAGAACGACGGTTTCAAACATATTGGCGACGGGCGCCCAGCCGGTAATATACGCGCGGACGGAGCCGCCCAAGAAGGCGACGGCGCACGACGCCGCGAGGAAAAATAGCCCTAGCGCAAAGAAGAATCGCTCTTGGCGCGGCTTCTCCTGTTTGCCGTTGCGAAGGCGCCATACGATCTGACGCGCATAGGAAACGAAGAGCGCGCCGACGGAGAGCAGGCAGGCGAGCCAATTCCAGTAGAACGCGTCGAGTCGATAGTAAAAGAGTTCTGCGTTGAGCGCGCCTTGCGCGGGGTAGGCGGTTTTTCGAAGAATTTCATTGCGTTTGACGGGATCGGTCTCGACGTTTTCAGCGAGTTCCGCGCGTTTTGCGTCGGCGCGTTCGGCGAGCGCGCGCAGTTCGGTTGCGAATCGTTCGAGCGCCTCTGAAACGCGTTCGGCGCGATCTTGTCCCGTCCGATCGCGATAGGCGACGACGGCGTCAAGGAACGCGCGCGCTGCCGGACGGTTATGTTCGCTAGCGTCTAACGTCTTTTCAAGCGCGTCCGGGAGAGGGTCAAAAGGAGAAATGGTCGGGGAGTTTTCGTCGTCTTCTTCGAGCGCGTTTGGTTCGGGATCTGGATCGACGAAACGTTGATACGCGGCGTCGGGCGCCCACAGTAGGTTCTGCAGCGAGAGCCACGGAGAATCTTGCGATTCGAATGATCTGAAGACGCGCTCGCGAATCAGCGGCGCGACGGCGATCGACTTGGGCGTTTCCGTAACGAGCGCGAGATACGCGGATTCTAATTGGTCGTTAATATCCTCGAGCGCGGAGACGACGCGCATGAGTTCCTGGCGATACTCTATCGAGAATTCGCCCGACGCAATGATTTCGTTTCGGTGAGTTCGCAGCGTGTTGAGCGCGTCCGAGGTCGATTCGAGAAGTTTTTGGAACAGTTGGTCGGTCGTCGCGAGCGGATAGCGTCGATACAGTCCCGCAAGCAACGCAATTTGCCGCGTAAAAGCGAGCGCGTCGCGACCTTGCGCGTCCCCTTCGATAGGAATCCGTTTTCGCAGGAAGAACTCTTTGTCGTTAAAGGGCGATTCTTTACGCAACGCCCTTTTTTCACGCGCGAGTAGACTTTCCATGCGTTCTGCGGCGGCGTCGAGTTTGCGAATAGGACTGACCGCCATAGCGCCGCCCGGATGATTCGGCGCGGCGCCGTACAGAATTTTATCGAAATACGTTTGAGGTTGCGACGAGGACCCCTGGGTCGGCGCGAAGGTTAGCGACCGGAACGTAGCAATCTTATCCTCGAGTTTATCGAGCGCCTTGATCGTTTCCCGACTCTGTCGCGCGGAGTCGGAACGATAGAGCGCGACGAGCGATTTCGTCGAGCCCGGCGCGAGCGCGTCGCAATCGGCGGGCGCGACGCGGAATCCGCGCGCGGCGATTAGGGTAGAGTCGAATTTGAGCGCGTTGCGCGCAACTTCGCTCTTGGGATCGTCGACAAAGGGAACGTACTCCCATAATTCCGGTTCGGCGAGCCACGAGAAGAGCAGCTCGGCGGCGTTGAATTTTCGCTCGCCGTTGGGGAAGATGGCGCGTAGCCTTGCGGCGATTTCGCGCTGCTGCTCGACCGCCTTTTGCGCGACCTCGCGATACCATTGCTCTTGCTCTTGACGATCGGTCTTCTTGCCGTCGCTCTTTGCGCCGTCTTCTTCGAGGTCGGCGAGAAAGTCGTCGAGCGACGGGAAATTAACGGGCCGATCGCCGTCGAGTTGGCGTAGGGTTTCCTCAGGCAATTTTATCGTGGGCGAGGCGTCGCCGGTTATTTCATGGACGATAATTTCCGCGAACGTGTTAAGCGGCTGAACGCGTCCTCCGTCGAAGACGGGCGTTAATCTCCATGGCGTCCAGTCGATTTCAGCGCGCAGACGCGATTGTTTTTGCCTATTTCGTACGACGACGTCTTCCGGTACGACTTCATCGGCGAGCGCCACAGCGGACGTTAGAATGGAAACGAGCGTCGCCAGGAGAAGGAGGCGCGTAGTCGCTTTCTTTTTGGCGGCGGACTCGTTTTTATCGCTTTTGGTTTCCAAGGTTGCGTCTTCCGTCGACTCGTTCTGATTTCGTTTCGATTTGTTGGCGCGCCGATAGACGAGGAGCGCGGTTCCCCAGACGATGAAGAGACACGCAAGGTATTTAATTCCGCGTCCGGGGTCGTTGTTGAAGGAGATAATCGTGTGGTAGAGGGCTTCCCTCGGCGTGTTCTCGCCGGGCAATAACGCGCCGTTGGCGACAGAGTCGAATTCCGCGTCTCCCGGTTTGAAGGGACCGCGGTAAGAATCCTGGTACGCCCAATACGCTTTCGTTGTTCCTGGAGTTTTTATCACGCCGGGTCGATTCATTCGAATAACGACGTCGTCCTGCTCGTTCGTTTCAATAGCGTTCTTTTGTTCTTCTTGCGACAGTCCCTTTGGCAGAATGCGGGCGACGCTTTCGAAGGACGCGGGCGTGGACGATCCCGGTTCGTAGGTCGGCGTAAAACGTTTGACGAAGAGCGCGGCGCCGAGATCGACTTCGGCGTCGGTTAGTGAGATCGTCAGTCGACGTTTCGAAGAGGAAAATCTTTTCGTAAGGTAGTTTTTTTGCTCTTCGGAGACAGATTCCAACGGAATGGCGCGCAACCAGAATGTTTCGACGACGTCGTCGAAGGTCGCGCGCAGTTTTACCTTGCCGTAGAACTCGTTGGCGAGATCCTTTTGAAAGAGAGTCGGCATGAGTCTTGCGCCGAGTTCGTCCTGGAACGCGAAGCCTTTGACGGCGAATTGCGTGATTTGGTCGCCGGACGTTTCGCTCGTTTCGAGCGCAATGGGGCTGGAATCGAAGGTTTCCGACTCCGTATATTGAATATTGAGAAAGAGCAGACCCGTTTGCACATGATTGGCGCCGTCGTTATAGCGCCAGAGCACGCGAGGCGCCAGGTCTTCGTTGCGCGATTGCATGATTTCGAGTTTCGCGCAGTTTAGAACGCCGCTCCACTTGCGCCCGTATTCATTGTCGTCGCCTGAGGGTTCCGCGAGCCATAACGCGCCGAAGACGCGTCCGGACTCAGGATAGCGATTGCGTTCCGGCAGTTCCGATTGCAGAGTCGCTTCCTCGTGGGTTCCTTGCGGCGATTCAAGTACGACGCGCGCGGTCCATCCTTGGAGTTCGTCGACGCCCTGGAGTAGAGTCGGCGACGTCTCCAAAGCGACGATCTTCCATCCGTCGTCCCCTAGACGCGTATTCTTTTCAAGTTCGTCGAGTTCCTTCAGTCTCTCGTCGGTTTGCGCGAGCATTTTGTCGAGCGCGTCGCACAATTCCTTCGAGGTTGGAGTCGAGCTTTCCAGTTGCGCCCAGGTGGTCGCGAGGTAATTTAGGGTTCGCTTCAGGAGAAACTCTTGCGAGAGCGTCCGAGTTTCCTTTTCTTTTGTCGGATCGTTTGCCAATTTTGCCAACTGATCGCTGAGTTCGCGCAATTCCTTGTTCTTTTCGAGGAGCGCGTCGCGATCGACGGTCTGTAGCGGCTTGGCTTCATCGGCGTTTTGCGCGTCGTCGCGATCGCGTTCCAGACGAAGTCGCCGTTCGATTTCTTCACGTTGCGCGCGATAGGACGCGATTTGCGCGGCGGGCTCGCCGTATCGCGAGAGTAGCGCGAGTTTTTCAAGCGGTACGGCGTAGCGTTTGCCGTCGAGGACAAGCGTGAGAAGATCGTTCGGTTCGTCGGGCCGCGGCGCGAGTTTGGTAAACGCGTTATTTTCAGCGTCGGAGTCAGCGAGGATATAGACGATACGCACGCCGTTTTCGAGGGTTTTGCGTTGCGAGCGTCGCGAAGTCGCGAGCGGATCGGCGCCGATCGCCATAGCGTCGAATGGGAATTCGAGGGGGACTTCGAGCGCGCGTTCGTCGCCGTCTTTATCGCGAAGTTTAAGGTCGAGATAGAGTTTTGAGACGGGCGCGTAGTCCGCGAGGGGCGCGTATTCAAGGACTTCAAGTTTAAGATCGTCGGAGTCGTAGAGGACGGTTTGACGTTTGCACGAGGCGCATTTTGCGGCGTAAAAGGCGGCCTTTTGACTTATTGATGAGGCGCGTTTTGCGAGACGCTGGAAGAAATTGCCTTCCGGTTTTTGAGCGAGAATCGGTTCTGCGACGTCGGCGCGCCAGAGGTCGGCCGACGTTTGATCGCGCCAGTTGAGCGGACCTCCGGAGAAGGGAACGCGAACGTCGAGAGCGCCGCTTGCGTCGTGGTCAAAGGGCGTCATTTGGACGTTGAAAGCGCGCGAGTCGACGTCGATCGCCTTTTCGACGGCGGTTCCTTCTGGAATAACGGCGCGCGCCTTGACGCTTTCTTTCGCGGTAATCCAGCATCCTAGAATGAGCGCGATCGTTCCCAAGTGCGCGAAGTAAAACGGAATTAAACGGGAATTGAAACGCCAACGCTTGCGTCCGTCGTCGTCCGCCGTTTGTCGGAAAAGTTTTGGCAGTCGTATAAGCGCGGCGCAGAGGAGGTTGACGGCGAGCGCGGCAATGAGCGCGTAAAACCATTGCGACGCATAGACGAGATATTGCGCGACGGGCGTTCCCATTTCGCGTTCGAGAAAAGTCGCCCAGCCCATGGCGATCGCCAGGAGAATCATAATTACGACGCCGAGCGCGAGGGAACCCAGTAGCGATAGGACGCGAACAATGGCGCGAGCGAAGAGAGTCAACGCGTTCATAAAGCGCTCCTTAACGACCGACGACGGCTGACGCCCGGGAAACCGCCGAGTCGTACTGTGAGCGCGTCGCGCGGCGCTTAATTTAGACGGCTAAGAATAGAATAACGGCTATTAGAACCATAAAGAATGCGAGCGCGCCGAGAATGCGTAGCGCGCGTTTAATGATTTCGCGCGTCGACTCCGTGCGCGACGCCGAATAGCAGAACGCAAAAGCGACCGCAAGCGGAATCGACAACCAAATTTGAGGAAAGGAGAGGAGCGCAAACAGCGGCAAGGCGTTCATGTTGTTTTCCCGTCAAAAGCCCGAGGTCGACGCGCGACCTCGGGACGTTAGCACGTGTTGAAACCTTTCGGCGCGTCGCGTCTAACGCGCGATTCGTTCGAAAGGCAAGTACGGACGCAACGCCGCCGGCATGACGATCGTTCCGTCTTCCTGCTGACCCATTTCGAGCACGGCGAGCAACGCGCGGCTAATTGCGACCGCCGTTCCGTTAAGCGTGTGCACGAAATTCGAACCCTTTTCGCCCTTGACCTTGTAGCGCGCGTTAAGACGACGCGCCTGATAGTCCGTGCAGTTCGAAGTGCTCGTTACTTCCCCGTACGTATTGCGACCCGGCATCCAGGCTTCGATATCGAACTTGCGATACGCGGGACCGCCGAGATCGCCCGTCGCGGTGTCGACGACCTGGTACGGGATTTCGAGTTCGTCGAAGATTTCGCGTTCGATCGCCAGCAGCCCTTGATGGAACGCCTCGCTTTGATCCGGCAGACAGAAGACGAACATTTCAACCTTTGAGAACTGATGCACGCGATAGAGTCCGCGAGACGCGCGCCCTGCGGCGCCGGCTTCAGTTCGGAAGCAGTGGCTCACGCCGCAGAACTTCAGCGGCAAACGTTCGGAGTCGATCGTTTCGCCGGCGAGAAGTCCGCCGAGCGTGATTTCAGCCGTCGCAATGAGACTTAGATCGGTGTTTTCGATCGTGTAGATTTGCGTCTCGTTGCCGCGCGGAATATAACCCGTTCCTTGAAGCACGGAATTCTTCGCTAGGTCCGGCGTGATCGTCGGCGTGAAGCCCTTCTTTACAAGCTTATTGATCGCGAACTGCTCGAGCGCGAGTTCGAGTAAGACGGCTTCGTTTTTGAGGAAATAGAACCCGGCGCCGGCGACGCGCGCGCCGCCTTCGAAATCGATAAGATCGTACTTCTCCGCCAGTTCGACGTGATCGAGCGGTTTGAAGCCCTCCGACCATTGCGGCAGCGGCGTCTTGCCGTAGCACACGACTTTATTAGAGGCGTCGTCGTTTCCAATGGGGCAGTCCGGGTGCGCCATGTTTGGAATGCTGCGTTGGATAACTCCCTGTTCCGTTTCGAGGTCTTTAACCTCCTGCTGGAGTGCGGCGATCTTTTCGCGGATAACGCGTCCTTCGTCTTTTTTGGCGTCGCGTTCCTCTTGCGTCTGGCATTTTCCGATAGATTTTGCGATAACGTTGGACTCTTGATTGAGCGCTTCTAACTCGCGCTGTTTCGAGCGACGCTCGCCTTCGAGTTCAACGAACCGATCGACGTCGGCGACGACGTTGCGGTTTTGACAATTGAGTTTAACGGCGTCAACGTTTTCCAAGATGAATTTTCGATCAAGCATTTCGCGTAATCCCCGGTATCGTGCGTAAGAAGTGAGAGCGTCGCGCGCCGAACGCGGCGACGCGTCGACGCGCCAAACGTCGACGCTCATTATTATAGCGTAAATACGAGTTCTGAAAAGAGCGGTTTGCGCCGGGGGGCTTATGACCTTAGCAAAAGAGCGTATAATGAAGGACGGCGCGTCGGTCGTTCCGTCGCGAGGGGTAGACGAGGAGTAGTAATATGAGCGAACTGTTTTATATAGAGCCTTGCAATCGCGCGCGCTTAGCCGAGGGCTACGCGATTCTTTCAGGCGCGGAATCGCAGCATTTGACGCGCGTCATGCGCAAGCGAGTAGGGGACGAGGCGCATTTATTCGACGGGACGGGTCGCGAATATCGTTGCGTGATCGAGGACGTTTCGCGCGCTATGACGACGCTTCGCGTTCTCGAGACGATAGAGGACGATCGCGAGCCGGAGGTCGCGGTAACGGCGATCATGGCGTTGCCGAAGGGCGATCGTCAGAAGTGGGCGATAGAGAAGCTCACGGAGCTGGGCGTTAGGCGTTTGATTCCGCTCGACGCGGCGCGCGCGGACGTGAAAAGCGACGGGTCGACGCGCGAACGTTTGGAGCGTCGCGTTTTGGAGGCGACGAAACAGTGCGGTCGGTTGCGTCTCATGTCCGTTTTACCGTCGATTTCGCCTCTCGAGCTTCCGGGTTTGGCAGAAGCGCTTTGCGCGCGCGTAGCGCCGGACGCCGCGCGCGAACCGAGCGCGCTACGCGCAACGATAGAACAACGTTACTCGGAGTACGATCTTTTTGACGAAGTTTCCGTCGGGACCGAAGTCTTGCGCGTCATAGCGCACCCCATTTCCGACGGTTTTTTCGGGCAGCGCAGTTTTGCGGAATTTATGCGCGCGCGCGACTGGCGCGCGCCGCGCGCCGCATGGCTTCTAATCGGGCCGGTTGGAGGCTTTACGGACGAGGAAGTTTCCCAAGCGGTCGACCAGGGTTGGTCGCCGCTTGATTTAGGCAAGCAGGTCTATCGCGTCGAGACGGCGGCGATAGTAGCAACCTCGCTCTTTTTACACTTAACTTAGTTTTATCGCCGCGCTCTATGTCGAAACGAGAGCGCGCGCCCCACTAATATGACGGAACTAGACGCTACGACGAACGATTCTAGCGCGTCGACGTCAGACGCGCGTTGGACGCTTATTTCTCTATTCACCCTGTCCTTTTGGCACGAATGGTTCACGCGACCTCGCGGCGGTCTGGAAGCGTTGCGCTTGGCGACGCCGGTGATCATTTCTTCCTCGTGTTTTGCGCTTATGAATTTTGCCGATCGTCTCTATATGACGTGGTACGATCAGCGCGGTATGGCGGCGGCGTTTCAGGCGGGGTGTTTGCTCTGGGGACTGATAACGCTGCCGGTTGGCATAGCGAGTTTTACGAACACGTTCGTTTCGCAGTATAACGGGGCCGGTAAGAAGTATCGGATTGGCCTTGTCGTCTGGCAGGGCGTGTTTTTTGGCTTAGCGATAGGAGTTCTGTACGTGGCGGCGACGCCGTTGGTAGAGCTTCTTTTCCAAAAGCTTGGCGCAGCGGGCGATTTTGCGCGTATGGAACGCAATTACTGGTTCTTCTTTTCCCTTGGCGCGAGCGCGTGCATAGCGCACGAGCCGCTGACGGCGTACTTTTGCGGACGTCGCGATATGAAGACGGTAATGTGGATCGGAATAGCTTCCGTCTTACTGAACGTGATTCTCGATCCGATCTTAATCTTTGGCGTTCGCGGATACTGT
>CADCOO010000071.1 GCA_902803085.1 uncultured Planctomycetota bacterium | reverse complement strand
GTTTCGCCGCTATTGTAAATAGCCGCCGTCTCACGATAGCCCATGCGAATGAGGAACTCGGAAAGACGCATCTCACGAACGCCGTTCGAACTCGCCGATTCGCGGAAACTCTGCTCCGTTGCGAGAAGTTTATTGCGCGTCTCTTCGTCAAGCAACGCGTTCGCCTTAAGGGTTTCGCTCAACGGACGGTCGGGCACGACAAGACGCTGAATTTGCGGCGTCATTTTACCGTGAACCACGCCGCTATTGTCGACGTACGCCGAAACCTTGAACCCGTTCGATTCAACGAGATTAACAACTTCCTGGAAATCGCTCACGCCGTCCCCGTTGATATCGAGGCAGTAATCAAGCGCATACTCCTCGACGTCGCCCGGCTTCCAAAGCGAGGTGTAGACGAGGTCGCCGGGAATAATCGGGTTCATGTCGTCGTCGGAGAGAATCTTAGCTTCGCAAGAATGCTCTTCAAGCGTGCGAACGATCTCGATTTTGCCCTTTTCGGAACCGCCGCTCGTCTCGATAAAGTCGTGAGGATAGACGTTAAAGACCATGAGAGGTCGAACGCCGTCCGCAGACCCGACGTCGAGACGCAACGTGCGCGCGCTTTGGTCGGCGAAAACGACGCGCGCGTCGGGAACCTTGAATTCCGTATCGGACAGTTCGTCGATACGAGCGCTGAGATCCTTATTGATTTCAGCAAAAAGCTCCGCTTGCTTCTTATGCCCCTGCATCTCTTCCGTCGCCTGGACGACGGCGTCGTGCGCGTCGGTGCGCACTTTGTCGAACTTCTTAGTCTGCTCGACAAACTGCGTCGTTTTATTGTCGTATTGAGCGCGCGCAGCGGCAACGTCCTCCGTTTGCTTATCGCGCGCGTCCTTGACGCTCTTGACAAACGTTTCTTTCTGCTCTTTTGACGTCTCGATCGACCCGAACGCATTTTGAATCTGATCGTCGCGATCCTTAATCGAGGTAGAAATATCGTCCGTCAAACCGTTGAGTTTCTTCTTGAGATCTTCGACGGCGTCTTTGAAAGTAACGTTCGGGAGCGCGCTCTCGTCTTCCGATTCCGGCGCCGCGTACTTATCGGCGAGTTCGGAGCCGTACGTCGTTTCTTCGTTCAAAGCGGCGGCGACGTCGCGCTTCATCTGCTTCGCGATTTCGTCGGCGCTCGAGCCGTCCTCATAACCAAGCTTCGCTTTGAACGCCGCATATTCCGACGTTAGCTTATCCGTCTCAGACCTAACGTTGTTGAGCTCGTCCTGAGCCGTCTGACGCGCCGCGCGATTCTCCGAAAAGCTCTTAAAGCCGAAATACGTCGTTACGCCCAACGCCAACGTTAGAATGATGAAGATTATCAAGCTAACGACTTCACCCTGCCCGCTACGCATATATGCCTTCTCCTTCAGCGACGACCGCCAACGATTCGCGACGACGCTACGGTTCTCGCCGACCGCGACCTCGCGCGCTACGCGCGACGTCGGTTCAAGCCGCGCCAAACTGAAAATATGCCGATTACTGCCGACGCGCTACTACAACGCGCGACGCGACGACGCAATACGCGCCAACGCGACGCTACCGCGCGCCTTGTCTAAATTCTATTTAGAATGCGCCTTGACGTCAACGAAATTCTTTCTTTTTTGGCAAATTTCGGTCGAAAGTTGCCAAATCTGGTTCCTACCATCTCCTATATTTGTCATATTCAACATGAGCGTCGGTCGCACCAGCGTAAAAACGCGCGGCTCTCCGTGAGAACCGCGCGTTCGCTTTGACGCCGCGTATAATCTACGCTACGTTATTCGCTCTTCGAATTCCGCTGGCGCGTGTAGTAGTCGCTCACCTTGCCGTCGGAAACAGGCGCCGGCTCCGCGTCTTTCCGGAAGACGGGCGCGATTATGCCAGGCGAGACGGGCGCGTGATCGGGGTCAATTTGGTAGATAGGCGCGACGGGATTCGTCGTCGGATCGGGAGTCGGCGTTCCATTATCCTGAAGGTCGACGCCGCCCTTTTCTCGGTAACGCGTCAGCTTTGCGGTTTCTTTATAGCCAATGGAGACGAGGAAATCGGAGAGGAAGATTTCTTCAACGCCCTTATCCTTCGCAGACTGGAGGAAGTCAGCCTCTAGCTTAACGAGTTTCTCGCGCTCCTCTTCGTTAAGAGTAGAGTCGCGTTCAACAACGTCGGACACGTTCTCGTTTGCACGAACAAGTCGATAGACGTCGTCGGTAATCTCGCCCTCGACCTCGCCCTTGTCGTTAATCCACGCGGCGACTTCCGCCCCGGACGATCTAATGAGACCGACGATCTTGTCCAAATCGCTAAGCCCGTCGCCGTCGACGTCAAGTTTGTAATCTAACGCGTAACGGATCGGCTTGCCGCGGCGCCAGAGCGGCGTATAGACGAGGTCGCCCGCCATGACGGGGTTCGACATCTCGTCCTCGAGAATCTTGGCGACGCTTACGTGATCGCTCAACGTACGAACAACCTGGACGCTTCCCTTAGCGCGGTCTTTCGCCATATCGAGGGAATCGGGCGGAAAGACGTTAAAGGTCGTCATGGGCTGCACGCCGTCTTTCGCGCCGACGTCGAGATGGACCAACCGGGTAACCTGATCCGCAAAGAGAATCGAGGCGTCCGCGCGTTCAAACTCGATATTGCCGATCTCTTCCACTCGATCGACAAGACTGCGATTAATCTTCTGCAGATTACCGGCTATCTCCTGGAAATCCGCCGTTTCTTGCTTCTTCGCGTCGATTTCTGTCTTCGTTTCCTTTTCAAGCTGCCCGAGCGCGTCCGCTTGTGCGTTGAACTCGTCGTTCAACTTGTCGAAACTCGAACGCGCGTCGGCGAGCGTCTCCGCGTGCGTCGCTTTGACGTCGTCGAGATTCGCGCCGTACGTCTTCTGCTGCGTCGCGTTCATGTCTTTATGCATGTCGGCGATCTCAAGGGCGGCGTCGTTCATACGCTTGGACGCTTTTTTACCCTGCGCCTCGCGCTTGTTCGCACGACCCAACGCAAGAATCGCGTCGCGATAGCTCGTATTGAGATCAACGGAGCCGAGAACCGACTTAACGTCGTCGTCCATCGCCTTGGAAAGTTCCTCAGCAGACTCGACCGCAGGATAACCCAGACGTTCCTTCAGCGTGGTAAAATCGCTCTGCGTTTTTGACTTCACCGACTGAAGCTCAGACGACTCCTGCTTAAGCGCAGCCGTCTGCTGTTTCGCTTCAGAAGCGCCTTTCGCTCCTATATACGTTGCGCCGCCCAAGGCTCCTGACAAGCCCATAAAAACGACCAGGGATACGGTTACGCCCGTGTTTCGCATTGTAAGCTCTCCTAAGTTACGACCTCGACGCGAAGCCGTCTGTTATTCGGCGCAAACGCCGGTCGACCCGACGCCGCGCAATACGCTTCTTACAATTCTAAAAGGACGACCGCCCGGCGTCAATTAAAATCTTGACTTTTGACCCATTTTTCCCAAAAGGGCGCGTTTTTTCGTCCTACCATCTCCTACATTTGGCATATTGCACACGAATCGCCGACTACTAACCCACCCTACAACGCTAGACCCGAACGAAGATTCGAAGGCTGAGACGAGAGACTCTTCAGCGCCTCGAGATCGGACTTGCTCCACTCCTTCGGCAACTGAACCTCGAACACGGCAAAAAGATCGCCGTCCGCGCCTTTGCCGCCTCGAACGCCGTAACCCTTCAGTCGAAGTTTCGCGCCGCTCGTCGACCCGGCGGGAATCTTAAGCTTAACTTCGCCGTAGGGCGTCGGAAAATCTACCGTCGCGCCGAACGCCGCCTCTTGAAGCGAAATCGGGAGGCGCACCGTAAGATTCTTGCCCTCGCGAGAGTAGTACGCGTGAGGTTTTACCGTTACCGCTATGAGCAAATCGCCCTTCTCGCCGCCTCCGACGCCAGGCTCGCCTTGACCGCGTAATCGGATTTTTTTGCCAGATTCTATACCGGGAGGAATCGTGACGTCAAGATTTCGCGTCGTACCGCTTTGAGGATCGCGAACCGTTATAGGGATCTTGCCGCCAAGAATTGACGTCTTGAAATCAATCGTCAGACTCGACGTCGTATCCGCGCCCCTCGACGACGCGCGACGGCGCGAACGACCGCCTCCAAAACCGAAACCGCCGCCCCCGCCGGTGAAACCGCGAAGAATGTCCTCCATCTTGAAACTGCCGCCCGCGCCCCCCGCGCCGCCGGCAAAACCGCGAAGGATATCCTCCATATTGACGCCGCCAAACGGATTTCCCGAGAAGCCGCCCGCGCCGCCGCCTGCGCCGGAATACTGCTGATATCCGGCGCCGAACTGGTCGTAGAGTTTGCGTTTGTCGGGATCTTTAAGGGTCTCGAACGCTTCTTGCAGCTCCTGAAACTTCTTCTTGGCTTCTTCCGGATTATCCGGATTCATGTCCGGATGATACTTTCGCGCCAGCTTCAGGTACGCTTTTTGAATTTCGTCCTGAGAGGCGTTTTTCGACACGCCTAATCGTTTGTAAAATTCGTCAGCCATAATTCAATCGTCGGTTCGCGCTATCGAACCTTTAACCTTTACCGTTCCGGAAACAATCGTAGCGATCGTTCCGTTATTGGCGCCGTC
Source organism: uncultured Planctomycetota bacterium (assembly GCA_902803085.1). GTDB lineage: Bacteria > Planctomycetota > Planctomycetia > Pirellulales > Thermoguttaceae > RUG369. The sequence continues at coordinate 8,849 of CADCOO010000071.1, read as the reverse complement.
TTTCGCGAGAACCCTCGCGCGCGCCGCAACGGCGCTCACGACGCGTTAGTGACCGCAACCGGCGCAACCGGCGCCTGCGGGAAATTTCGGATTGTCGATTGAGAAGCCCTTGGCAGTTTCCGTGTCCAGGAAGTCGATCGTCGCGCCGTCCAAAAAAAGCGCATACTTCTTTTCCGTTACGACAAAAACGCCGTCCGTCTCCGCTCGCGCGTCGACCAGCGAATCGTATTCCGTATCGAAACCGAGCGTATATTGCATGCCGCTACACCCGCCTCCGACTATGATCGCTCGAACGAACGTCTGAGGGTCGAGACTCTGGCTCTCCATTATCGATTTTACTTCTTGCGCCGCTCTCTTCGTCAGCGTGATCATCGTTAGTCTCCTTTCGCAACGTTGCGGACTCGTCGTGTTTGCCTACCGCGCGACCGCTCGCGCGTTCCGCAATATTATATGTCGATTTGTCGATCCGAAAAGAGCCGACGCGTCAGACCTTTTTAGCATTTTTGGCGCCAGTGCCGCTCAGTCGCAAAGACGCAAGAGACGCGCGACTCGTTAAAAGGACGAATCGGGCGACCTCTTGACTCTATCGCGCCGAAAGATATGATTATGGCGTAGGTTCGTCGTCAATTTCGACGCGAACGCGCTACGCGCAGGAGAATAAACAATGAGCGCCGACAATAACGACGATAACAACCGCAACGATCGCAAGGAAGAAAACGAAGAAACGATCACGAGAGAGCAAATCGCTCTCGAGTATCTCGACTCCTTGCTCTATGAACCATACCCGTTCCAGGAACAGGCTATTCTCGAATGGTTCGAGTCGAAGCAGGGCGCGCTCGTTTGCGCGCCGACCGGCATGGGCAAGACGCTCATCGCCGAAGCGGGCCTCTACGAAGCGTTACGAACCGGCAAACGAGCGTATTATACGACGCCTCTAATCGCGCTCACGGAGCAGAAGTATCGCGAATTGCAGGATTCGGCGGAGCGTTGGGGATTCGATCGTTCCGACGTCGGTCTCATCACCGGCAATCGGCGCGAAAACGTCGACGCAACCGTGCTCGTCGTCGTGGCGGAGATCCTCTTTAATCGTCTTCTCTCCTCCAACGCGTTCGATTCCTTTGCGCGGCAGAACGAATCGCGCGAGCCGGCGACAGACGACGCCAGCCAAGAAGACAATCAGAAAACAGACAAACCTCGCATTTCAGCGGCGTCCGTCAACGCCAAGCGCTCAGTCGCCGTCGGTCCCGACGACGTCCCGGTTAGAAAAGAGGACGAACAACCTCGCGCGCCAAGTCTTCCGGAAATCCCCATCGACGAGTCTGACTTCGAAGAAGAAGACGACGAGTTGATCAACGCGCATTTCTCCTTCGACGACGTCGCCGTCGTCGTTATGGACGAATTCCACCAGTTTTCCGATCCCGAGCGAGGCGTCGTCTGGGAATTTACCCTCGGTCTCCTTCCGCCGCACGTGCGAACGCTCCTTATTTCCGCGACCGTCGGCAATGCGGTCGAATTCGCGTCCTGGCTGAGAACGACGGCCAATCGTTCCCTTTCAATCGTGCAATCGGACGAACGCAAGGTGCCTCTCGTTTATCAGTGGGTTGAAGACGCCTTTCTGGAAGAACACGTCGTTAATATGTGTAAAGGGACGGAAGAAGAGCGAACGATTCCCGCGCTCGTCTTCAGATTCAATCGCGACGAATGTTGGGAGGACGCCGAAATCATTAAGGGCAAAGGCGTCGTCGACGGCGAACGTCAGAAGCTCATCGCGGCGGAACTGGAGAATTACGATCTCCGTTACGGCGCGGGTCCGAAGTTGCGCCAGCTCTTTCTTCGCGGAATCGGCGTGCACCATGCGGGCGTATTGCCCCGATATCGTCGCATTGTGGAGGATCTCTTTCAAAAAAAGCTTCTCTCTTTCTGCGTCTGCACGGAAACGCTCGCGGCCGGCGTGAATCTTCCGGCGCGTTCCGTCGTGTTGCCGACGTTGCTCAAGGGACCGGCGGGCGATAAGAAGCTCGTCGATCCGAATACGGCGCGTCAAATTTTCGGCCGGGCCGGACGACCTCAGTTCGACTCGCAAGGGTTTGTCTTCGCGCTCCCACACAAAGACGACGTTAGAATCGCGCGCGCGCGCAAAGCGTACGACGCCATTCCCGAGGACGTGAAAGACCCTAAACTCCGCGAACAGAAAAAGAAGCTCAAAAAGAAACTGCCGTCCCGCAATCCGAACGAACAATATTGGACGGAAAAGCAGTTCGAAATGCTCCAAACGGCGAAAGCCGCTAATCTAACGAGTCGCGGACAACTACCCTGGCGACTCCTCGCCCACATGATCGAACACAACTCCGACGTGCGACCAATCCGCACGCTCGTCGCGCGACGACTCATGGGCGCCAAGCGTCTCGAAGCGATGCAACGCTCCCTCGACCAAATGCTGCTCACCCTCTGGCGCGGAGGATTCGTACGTCTTGCGCCCAATCCGGAACGGTACGGCATTCCCGCAACGGCGGAAGCGCAGGCGGCGCTCGCCGAAAGAAGGCGCGACCTCAAGGAGAAAGAGCGTAAACGCCGACCTTTCGGCGCTGGAATCTTCGACTCCTCGATCGTCGACGATCCCTCGGTCCAAGACGCCTTTAACCCCGAGTCTTTTGAGAATATGCAAAAAGAACTCGTCGACGGTCAGCCGGACAACTTTGACTTCTTCTCCGGTCCCGACCTCTTTACGCTCGGCGAGAATGGAAGCGATAACTTCGACGCGCGCGTTAAGACCGTCGACGGCGACGGCAATCAAACGGAAGCGTCCCGCGAACCTGGGCTCGACGCCTCGATTCTCAACTCGCTTACCGACGAAATGCGCGACCAACTCGCGACGACCTATCGCGCTCTCCGCGCCTATCCGACGAAAAAAATCAAACGACTTACGGCGTTTCGCGGCGTTAACCCCGTCTTCGGCGCCTTTCTCCTCGATCAGCTCGGCGAAGCCGATCGCGCTGAAAGAATTCAAGCGTTTGAATGCGTTCTCGAAATGCCGGCGACCGTAGCGCGCTATGTAAGGCCGCCGCAACAGGACGTCCTGCCGCCGGGCGCGCTCGCAAACGCTAGCCTTGATAAGACGTTGCTCCAGGCAGGGTTGGCCTCTTATGAAGAACTCGTTATGCGCACGGAGGAAGAGGAGACTGAAGAGCGCGAGAAACGCCGGAGGTTTGGCGGATACGCGGAGGAACGCGTCTATACGATTCCCTTCGCCGAAAAGCTGCGTCGACTCTTCGAATACCAGTATCCCGGCGCGACGACGCGCATTACGCCGGTCTGGGCGGCGGGCGAACTCCTACTCGACTTTCACGGCGATTTTTATAAGTACGTCTCTTATAAGAATCTTCAAAAGCAAGAAGGAATTCTCTTCCGCCACTTATTGCGCCTCATTCTCCTATTGGAAGAATTCGCGCCCCTTAAACCAACGGCGGGCTCCGCCGCCGAATGGCGCTTAGATCTCGTTGAAATCGGCTCGCAACTGGTCGCGGCGTGTCGCAACGTCGATCCGTCGAGCGTGGAAGAAACCCTCAAGCTCTCGGCGAAACCCGACTTATTGCAAAAGGACTAATAATCAACTTTTTAACTTCTTCAACTACGGCGGTTAAACGAATCGCCGCGAACGGAAAGGCTTTGTTATGATTATATCGATAACGCAAACTACAAAACGCGCGGCGTTTATCGCCGTCCTCTTTGCGTTCGGCGCTATTGCAACCGTAGCGCGCGCAGACGAAGGAATGTGGCTCTTTAGCGCGCCGCCGCTCGAGAAGATCAAGGTGGATCACAACGTTGAACTTAGCCAAGATTTTCTGGAACACCTCCAGAAATCATGCCTTAAATTTGCCAACTCTGGAACGGCGTCCTTCGTTTCCTCCAACGGGCTCATCTTGACCAATCACCACGTCGGGCTTTCGACCGTCGCCAGTCTGAGCACGAAAGAACGCAATCTTGTACAAACTGGGTTCTGCGCAAGATCGTACGAAGAAGAGCTTAAGTGCCCCGATCTCAAACTCATACTGTTACAAAAGATCGAAGACGTTACCGACAAAGTTGAGGAAGCGACCAAAGACGCCAAGTCGATCGAAGAAGCCGACGCCGCGCGCGCCGCTATTTTCAAGAAGCTATCTGACGAAGGCAAGGCGGCGTCGGGTCTGCGTTGCGACGTCGTTACCTTCTATCACGGCGCTAGGTATCACCTCTATTATTACAAAGAGTTCACCGACGTACGACTCGTCTTCACGCCCGAAGAGAGCGTCGGATTCTTCGGCGGCGATCCCGACAACTTTGAGTACCCGCGTTACAATCTCGACGTTACGATCTTCCGCGCCTATGAAAACGACGAGCCGTACCATCCGGAACACTTCTTGAAATGGAGTGAAAACGGCGCGCAAGACGGCGAGTTCACGCTCGTCGCCGGCTACCCGGCGCGAACGAACCGTCTCAATACGGTCGCCGATCTCCAGTATCAACGCGACGTCTATTATCCTCACATGATGAACAAATACCGTCGTCGCGAAGTCCTTTATCAGGTCTTCGGCTCGCGCAATGAAGAGAACGCGCGTCGCGTCGCGACCGACCTCTTTAAGATTCAGAACTCTCGAAAGAATCGCGGCGGCATTCTTCTCGGGCTTCAGACGCCTGAGCTTATGCAGCGCAAAATTGACGCGGAAAACGATTTGCGCCAGCGCGCCGGTAACGACGAACCTTGGAAGAAAATCGAGGACGCCGTCAAAGAATGGGCGAACGTCTTCGTCGCCTACGATCTTCTCGAATCCGGAGAAGCGTTCTATAGTCCGACGGTCGCTCGCGCGCGCGCGGTCGTGCGCTACATAACCGAAGCCGCCAAGCCCGAGGCGGAACGCAACGCCGCGTACCAAGGCGCGTCTCTCGCCGATCGCCGTAAAGACCTCGACGGCGCGATTAACGCGCCCGACGCCGACGTTGAAATCCTACGTCTAGGCGATTCGCTCTCAATGCTCTACGAACTCTCGCAACCGGTCGCCGGCGGTCGAGCGCTCGGCGCCGTAACGCTTAGCGACGAAGTCTTCAGCGCGATCTTCGATCAACTCTCGCCGAAAGCGCGCGCGACGCAAATCGTCATGAATACGAAAATCGCCGACAAGGCGTTCCGCGACGCGCTCGTCGACGGCGGGTTGGATAAGCTCGCCGAATGCGACGATCCCGCCGTTAAATTGGCGTTGGCCGTAGAACCAATCGCCTCCGATTTGCGCGATATCGCCGCCAGGTACGAAGAAACGCGACGCCAAGAGTATGCCAAAATCGCCAAGGCGCGTTTCGCCGCCTATGGCGAAAAGGACGCTCCGGACGCAACGTTTACTATGCGTCTAACTTATGGAACCGTTTGCGGTTATAAAGAGGACGACGGGACGGAGATTCCATTTGAAACGACGATCAAGGGCGCGCTCGACCACGCGCGCGAACACAATTGCGTAGATCCTTACGATCTCGCGCAATCGTGGTTCGACGCCGAAAAAGAAGGACGCGCTCCGCTAGACGCTCAGATTAACTTCGTTACGAATCACGACATTATCGGCGGCAACTCTGGAAGTCCGTGCGTCAATACGAAGGGCGAAGTCGTCGGTCTTATCTTCGACGGCAATATCCAGTCGCTCGTTTTGAACTTCATCTTCGACGAGGTTCAGGCGCGCGCCGTGCTCGTGCACTCGAACGGTATTCGCGCCGCGCTTCGCGACATTTACCAAATGCCGCAACTCGCCGACGAACTCGGCAAGTAACGTTGCGCGAAACTTAGGTCTCATTTTGCGCGCCGCGCTCACACGCGAGCGCGGCGCGCTCTTAAACAAATTACGTTTAATCCTTATGACTGAACAACCTTGTCTCATTTTCGGCACAAGCAGCCGCAATAAAGGCCAAGAGGCGTCGGAAATCCTCGCCGATATCGGCGTGACCCTTAAGACGCTCGCCGACGTGCCGAACGCTATTTCCGTCGTGGAAGACGGCGCGTCTTTTGCCGAGAACGCGCGCAAAAAAGCGATCGAACAAGCGCTCCATCTCCGCGAGTGGGTTCTCGCGGAAGACTCCGGTCTGTGCGTCGACTATCTCGACGGCGCGCCCGGGATCTTTTCCGCCCGATTCGCCGGCGAAGAGAATCGCAGCGACGCGCGAAATAACGCGTTGTTATTAGAAAAGTTACGCGATGTTCCGATCGACAAACGCGGCGCGCATTACGCGTGCCACATGGTTCTCTCCGATCCCAATGGCGTCGTCGCGTTTGAAGTCGAAGAGATCTGCCGCGGTCGCATACTCTTTGAAGCGTGCGGAACAAACGGATTCGGATACGATCCGCTCTTTGAAATCGTCGAATACCACAAATCGTTCGGCGAACTGGCGCCGGAAATTAAACGCGCCATAAGTCATCGCGCTCGAGCTACGAGAAGACTCGCCAACGCGTTGCGCTATATGCTGCGCGACGGGAAATTGGAACTTTCAACGCGGTAACCGGCGTCGCAACGCCCAAAAGGAACTTTATTATCATGTCAGAATTCAATCTCCAGGAATACTGTCGCGACGTCGCCGCGCGCGCCAAACGCGCGTCGCGCGCGCTCGCCGCCGTCTCTGGCGCGCAGAAGAACCAATGGCTCGAGAGCGTCGCACAGAAGCTCGTTCAACGCGCCGACCTCATTCTTGACGAAAACGCCAAAGATCTGGACGCCGCGCGCGCCGCGGGACTCAAGCCCGCTATGATCGACCGCCTTACGCTTTCTCGCAAGACGCTCGAGGGCATGGCCCAGGCGCTCCGTGAAATCGCCGCGTTTCCAGATCCGATCGGCGAAACGATCAGCTCGTCGATTCGTCCTTCCGGGCTTGAAGTGCGGAAAGTGCGCGCGCCGTTAGGGGTCGTCTTTTTCGTTTACGAATCGAGACCGAACGTAACGACGGACGCGGCCGCAATTTGCGTTAAGAGCGGCAACGCGGTCGTTCTTCGCGGGGGCAAAGAGGCGATTCATTCGAATATCATTCTCGGCAAAGTTCTCGCCGACGCGGCGGAAGAAGTCGGTCTTCCGAAAGACGCCGCGCAACTCCTCACGACGACCGATCGCAACGCGATCGACGAATTCCTCCATATGCCGGAATACATAAACGTAGCCATTCCTCGCGGCGGCGAGGCGCTCGTCAAGCGCGTCGCAACGGAAGCGAAAATGCCTGTTATTAAGCACTTTGCGGGCAACTGCCACGTTTACGTCGACCCAACGGCCGACGTCGAGATCGCCGAGAAGGTCTTGCTCAATTCCAAAATGCAACGTCTCGGCACGTGCAATACGGCAGAGTCGCTTGTACTTCGCTCGCAGCTAGATCCGAACGTTGCGCGTCGTCTCCTCAAGGCGCTTGCGGATAGCGGATGCGAGCTGCGCGGCGACGAACGCGCGATTGCGTTTGCCGGCCCCGACGTTAAAATGACGCCGGCGACGGAAGAGGACTTCTATACGGAGTACCTTGCGGCTATTATCTCGGTTAAAGTCGTCGACTCGCTGGAAGAAGCGATCGCTCACGTCAACGAACATAGTTCAGGGCATACGGAAGCGATTCTTTCGCAAGACGTTCGAGCAATCAAGCGCTTTACGACGGAAATCGATTCCGCCGCCGTTATGGTCAACGCAAGCACGCGCCTACACGACGGCGGTCAATTCGGACTTGGCGCCGAGATCGGCATTAGCACGGACAAGTTTCACGCGCGCGGACCTTGCGGGATCAACGAGCTTACGAGCTATAAATACGTTGTTTACGGCGACGGCGCGCTACGCGAATAGCGTCCGATCGCGCGTCGCTATTTAACGACTTTCACAATCTTTCGCGGAACAGAACGATCCGCGAAACAAACGAACGGTACTCGAAATGGACGGCAAGAGTTCTAACGCGCGCCGAAATCGCAATGCAACGCAAGTCGACAATCCCGCGTTGCGCGCGCTACGCAGGAAGTTAAATCGCGTCGCGCTCAAGGATCGCGAGCCGCTGCGACGTCGGCTCGTCAACCTTGAACGCGGCGCGCAAGCGCTCGAGCGCGCCGAGGCCAAACCGAACGAAAAACGGCGCGCGACGTCGCGACCGTCGCGCCAGGCGTGGGAAAACGACGCGCAAAAACTCGAACGTGAATGCGACGCCTCGATTCGACGCGTCGACGCGCGAAGAAGACTCTTTCCGAAATTTGAGTACGACGCCGAGCTGCCCGTCTGCGCGCGACGCGAAGAACTTAAAAAGCTCATACGCGAGAATCAGGTCGTCGTCGTCTGCGGCGAGACGGGCAGCGGTAAGTCGACGCAGCTTCCGAAGATATGCCTAGAATTGGGACTGGGCGCGCGCGGCATAATCGGTTGTACGCAGCCGCGACGCATCGCCGCCCGCTCAATTGCGCAGCGCGTCGCGGACGAACTGCGCGTCCCGCTCGGCTCGCGCGTCGGCTACAAAATCCGATTTACGGACGTCACGTCCGACGACACGCTCGTTAAGTTCATGACCGACGGTATCTTATTAGCGGAAACGCAGTCGGATCGCAACTTTAACGAATACGAAGTCGTTATCGTCGACGAAGCGCACGAACGGTCGCTCAACGTCGATTTTCTCCTTGGCATGCTCAAAAGAACGTTGCGATTTCGACGCGATCTCAAAGTGATCATTACCTCGGCGACGATCGACGCGCAACGGTTCGCGGAACATTTCTATTCCGCAAAAGGGCCCGCTCCGATTATCGAGATCACCGGACGAAGCTATCCGATCGAGGTGCGCTATCGCCCGCCGGAAGAGCTCGCGTTACGGCGCGAGGCGCAGGGACTGCCCGC
>CADCOO010000070.1 GCA_902803085.1 uncultured Planctomycetota bacterium | reverse complement strand
TAATCGTACCGTCGATCGTCATGCCCTTGGCGATCTGGAGCGGCTTGTCAGTAGCCAGCGTAATGCTACGACCGTCGTAGCTATTGGCGAGATCGTCGGCTTCGGTAAGGACGTAAGCCTTTCCGTCGGGCCCGTAGATCGTGAGGTCGGAGACGTTGGCGGCGAAGGTTACCGTATCGTTCGTATTGTCTTCCGCGATCGTGAAGTAGACTTCAACGGCTTCGCGGAGCGAAATGAATCCGTCGTAAGGATTGACCGTATCGGCGAGCGTCGTGACGACGACGGACGGCGTTTCCTTCTTGTACGCGGATTCGAACGCGCCCATATCGGTCGTAACGCCCTGCGTGCGGACGTTGCCCGCGAGGTCGACGTACTCGCCCTTATCGTTCTTCTTATAGCCGTTCGCTTCGTTGATTACGGTATCGGAGTCGGTACCGAAGTCGACGGCGCCCTTCGTCGTCGGGAGCGCGAGGCGGTAGTCGTTGGCGCCAACGAAGAGCGGCGCGGTCGTGCCGTAGTCATTGATATTGTTCGCGGACCCTTCGCTGAGCGCAACGTCGGCGGTGAACAAGCTGTAGTTCGCGACGACGTCGGCGTTGGTTACGGCGCCGCGCACGATCGTATTGGTCAGATTGAACTTCGGCTTCGCGCCGTTCGCGAGCCGACCGGTAAGACCGCCGTCGATCGTCGCGTTGTACGCGGCGACCGTCGCATTCGCGGCGGAGGTCACGCCGCCGGTAACGAGCGCGTTGACAAAGGTCGCTTCGGTCGCGGAGTCGATCGCGTTATTGATCCTGGCGCTACCCTTAATCGTGGAGTAGTTCACGTCGAGTTCGTCGACGTTCGTCGCAACGACGGCGCCGTTGACGGTCGAATCCAAGATCTTAACGTCGAATTCCGGCGCGACGGTTTGCGTCTCGTAGATCGGAGTTCCGTCGGCGTTGAACGCGGGGTCGTCGTTCTCGTTCTTCTTCTGGACCGGCTGTCCGTTCTCATAGACGTATCCGCTAATCGCGGTCGCGGTCGCGGTAACGGAGCCGGCGGTCGCGTTGGTCAGCGTGAGTTCGACTTCGAGCGCGGCGAGGTTGGTCATCGTCGCGGCGTCGTGATTATCAACGACGCTAGCGGTCGCACGGACGTTATTTTGTACGTCGGTATTGCTAATCGTGAGCGAGCTGGTCGTCGTAACGCCGTACCTTCCGCTGTTGATCACAAGACCGTTGAGGGTCACCAGGTCGTCGGCGGCGACGTCAAACACGTAGCTGGCGGTACTGCCGTTAACGACGGTGATCGTCTTGGTCGGGACGTCGACGGTCGTTTGCGCGTTGACGCGCGCGCCGTAGAGCGCCACGGCGGCGGCGGCGTCGGCGGCGTAAGCGGCGTCGTAGACGTCCTTCGCGACGGGCTCGCCGGTCTTCGGATCTTTCGTGCCCTTATAGCCCATTTCGCCGGTCTCAATGAGAGCGCCGTAGGTCTCGGTCGGGGTATCGTCGTCGGCGTAGAGGTCGACGTTGACGAACTTGCTCGCGGAATCCTTAACGACTTCGTAAGCGGCGTAGGTCTGAACGACGCCGTAGCTATCGACCGGCTTGTGAGCGTTATCGTAGACGGAGACCGGAATCGCGGTCGCGGCGGTCGCGCCGTCCTTTTCAACGAGGTAGCACGGGGTACCGGGCAGTTCGGTCAGGACGTTGCCTTCGAGGCCGACGTAGGTAATGAGCTCGCCGCTCTTGACGAGGCCGTAGACGCCGTCGCCGATGCGCTGATACGCGTCGTTCACGAAGACGATCATCGGCAGCTCTTGCGTCTTATGAATCGGCGCTTCTTGATACTGACCTTCGACGTCCTGTTGCGTCGGGATATCCTTGTAGGCGTCGATCGTCATGCCGTCGCGGACTTGGATCGCGCGTCTGGGGTTGTTGCTATCGGCCGGGAACCGACCCAGTTCGATCGTATTGTCGCTCTTAATGAAGTCGCCGTCTTCCGCCTTAACGAACGCGCCGTTCTCGTCGATCGTATAGCGTTCGGACGTCGTATCGGTACTCGGCGCGAGCGTAAAGAGCTGATCGGCGAAGGTTACCGTCTTACCGGTCGAGTCGACGGTCGTGTCGAACTCGCGCGCATTGACGTCGAACGCAACGCCGTCGTCCTTACCGACCCAGAAGTAGACTTCTACGGCTTCACGGAGCGAAATGAGACCGTCGTACGGATTGATCGTATCGGCGTCGGTCGTAACGATAATGCTCGGCGCTTCCTTCGTAATGGAGGACTCGTAGGCGCCGAGATCGACGATACCGCCATTTTCGGCGTTGTAGATACGCGAATTGCCTTCGCGATCGAGCTTCTTGCCGTCGACCGTATATTCGGGAATCGTATCAACGAAGCTCGAATCGCCGTTATCGATCGCGTAGGAGCCGCGCGCAAGGTGGAAGTCGCGATTGGCAGCGTCCACGAAGAGCGGCGCGTTGGCGCCGTAGACGCCGTAGTAATTATTGATATTCGTATCGGTCGTCTCGCCCGCCGCGTTCTTCGTAATCGTCGCGCGCGTAAAGAGCGTGTTCGTACCCGTCACATTGTTGATCGCACTATCGATCGCGCCGCCGCTGAGTCGGCCGTCCACGATCGAGTTCACGAAGTTGAACGTCGTCGTCTTCGTGCCGGCCGCGCTGTTGTTGTACTGACGATCGGCGTAAATCGCGTAGCGTCCGATGCCGGTCGAGCTGTTGCCGCCGACGATCGTCGAGTTGTAGACGTTGACCGTCGCGTTGACCGCGTCGCCGTGGATCGCGGAGAACTGGGAGCCCGGATAGTCGGCGACAATAGAGTTGACGATCCTAACTTCCATGCCGTCCGGCGAACCTGCGATCTCGGCGGCCTTGGCGACGCTATTGGGCGCCTGTCCTTCGTACGTATGCGTAGCGTTGACTCTGATCGCGCTGGCGTTTGCGTTGTCCACGTGCTGCGCTCGCGTCGTGATCGTCGAGTACTTCACGACCGTCTTCGCGACGTTATCGACCTGGAGTCGTCCAATCAAATTCGAGTTATCGACCGTAACGGTGGTCTTCGGCGCGAGGGTCGTCGTTTCGTAGACGGGCACGAGGATATTAGGATCAGCATCGCTCGGCACGTAGATCGGGTCGCCGTCTTCGTTGAGAGCCTTGACGGGCTGACCATTTTCGTCGAGTTTGATAACGCCGTCGTGAGCGACGGCGTCGGCGAGGACGAGACCGGTAACGGTCGAGTCGGAAATATTGAGAGTATATTCCTTGGAACCTGCGGTCTTGGGGTCGACGCTGTCGTTGACCAGATCGACATGGCCGTCGATATGGCTATTCTCAACCGAGAGGCTACGATTCTTGACGTCGATGGAGCCCTCGACGGTAATGTTCTTAATCGTCGCGAGGCCGGGGTCGGCTTCGTTTTCGACGGCCATGAAGACGTCGGCCGGGTCGTTCGGATCGGTGGAGAAATTGGGATTGAAGTTCGGGATCGTAACGGTGACGCCCTTGACGTCCTCGGAGACGGGTCCGACAGTGGTCTTATTGACCTGAGTCCTACCGGTAAGTTCGCTTTCGCCAACCCACTCGGTAGCGCCGAGACTGCCGCTCTTAAACACCTTATAGAGCGTAACGTCTTTCTTAGCCTTCGTACCGGCGGCTTCTTGCGCTTTTCCTTCCGCATATTCCGCCATAGCGTCGTCGGCGACTTCAGTCGCGTAGGCGGCGGCGTAAGACGTATCGGAAAGGGTCGGCTCGTAGTCGTCGCCGACGATGGCCTTAATATCGGCGGTAATCTCGTCGAGCTTAGTCTGGTACGCCTGATCGTACGCCTTCTTCCACATGCTGTGGTCGGCGGGATCGTCGGAATCGTCGTCGCCAGCCTTGAATTCCGTTACCGCAGCGTTGTACGTCGTCTTATAGACGCCGTCGGCGGCGTCGTACACGGAGACCAGAACGTCCTTCGTCTCGACGCCCTTGGTAACGGT
>CADCOO010000069.1 GCA_902803085.1 uncultured Planctomycetota bacterium | reverse complement strand
CGCCAATGACTTCGCCTTTTTTAATCCCGCGCGCTTCGCCAATGACTTCGCCTTTTTTAATCCCGCGCGCTTCGCCAATGACTTCGCCTTCCGCCCTACCGGCGGCCCATTGGTCTTCGAAGGCGCGCTCTTGGTCGTATTCGGTTATCCACATATTCTTGACCTCCGCTTTGTTCGCCATAAGGAACGGTTTAAGGATAGAATCGTCCGGCATGTCCCTTAGGGCTACGTCTATCGCTTCTTCGAGCGCCATTGTCTTTAAATTCAAACGAACCTGCGCGACGAACCATGAATAGTCGCTCAGCGGCTTGCACTTTGCGAGCAGTTCTTTGTTGCGTCCGTAGTTGATGTTCATCATCGTCACCTTAACTTCAATCGACGGTTCGATCTCAAGTCGCGGGACTTTTTTGAAGCAATCCGAGAGTTTCAGCTCGATTCGATCCTCCTTGTCGGTCAGTCCGTTATAGAAACAGACGCAGATCGGAAACGGAAGTTCGCGCTGACCGAACTCGTTTCTCGTGAAGCTCTTCGTCGTTTTCTCATGCTTGTTGTAGACCATCGTCGTATAGCAGAGAAAACGAAAGGGGACGTCGCGGTCAAAGTTCGACTGCTGCTCGAAGAAGCTCATCATCCCGTAGAAGAGGAACGAGACGTCGTTCTTCATTCCCATATAGACCGCGTCCTCAATCGTCGTGAACTCGATCTCGTCGGAATTGACGTAATCCGTCCCGAGGAAGGCGTTGAGGAGTTCGAGCGTCCAATCCTTATGTTCGGGATTCCCAAAAATGTACTTAAAGAGCCGGTCTTTGAACTCGCGATTAACAGGTCTTATCTTCGCCATGATTTTCCCCTAAAAAGCGTCGAACGACGTTCCGATTATATCAAACGCGGCGCGTCTGGCAAACGCCTTTTTCGCCGCGTTCTGAAAGTCGCCGGTCGGACTATTGCAACGAAGCGCCGCTAACGGGGAACGTGAAATATGTGTTGGGATACGGCTCGTCCTTGAGTTTAAAGTGCCACCATTCCTCGAGGATCGGGCTAAACCCATGCTTTATCATCGTCTCGCGCAGGAGCATGCGGTTGGCGTACTGTTCCTCTGAAATTTCTTTATAGTCGGGATGGCTCAGTTCGCCCATAAAATCGAAGTTTCCGCCCATGTCCGCTTCTTTGCCGGCCTTCATGTCGAAGAGCGTCAGATCGACCGTGCTGCCGCGCGTATGGCCGGAATGTTCGGCGATATAGCCTCGAGGAAACAAAAGATTCTTATCTAGATCCGGATAGAAATACTCCTTCATTCTGACGTCCTCGGCGTCGCGGGACCATTTCACAAAATGCGACACGGCGCGCTGAGGTCGATAGGCGTCGTAGATTTTGAGTCTGTATCCTTTCGTTTGAACGTCGTCGCTAACCATTTTGAGCGCGGCGGCGGCTTCTTTCGTCATGAAAGCAAGGGGTTCCTCATAGCCGTCGATACGATCGCCGATGAAGTTGTAGGTCGTGTAATATCGAATCTCCAAAATAGCGTCGGGAATCGCCTCGCCGAGCGACACGAAGCCCGACGCGTCGTCGGAAAACGTAATTCCGTCGTCGTCCGCATTAACGACGTTCATATTTGAAATCATGGTAAAGACCGTGAACGCAAATAGTAAACTCTTAAAAAATCCGCTTCCCATCCGTTTTTCTCAAATCTAATCGTTGTTTTCTCTCAGTCGTCGGATTGAGATCGAAAACGTCGCGGCGCCATCGGGATTAACGACCGCGCCGCGACGCGAGTCAAACGTCATTCAAGGGTCGGCTGGACGATTTCGCCATGACGCTGCGCCTGCATCGTCTCGAGTTCATAGGCGCCGAAGAAGTCGCAGTTGTTGTCCATCCAGAGCGCAAGCGCGCGGAGCTCTTCCGGCGCGAGTTCGACGTCGTGATGCCCCTCTCTGAGAATCTTCCAGAGGGGCGAACGGTTCGCTCCGAACTTGCCGGGCCACGTTTTCGCGGGCGCGAAGGAATTCCACGCGCCGCCGGAATGAGGCTGGAACTTGACGGGCGCGTCCGGGTTCGCGTTGCCGTTGCCGTTGACGTAAACGTAAGGACGCAGATTGATATAGGACGTCAGG
>CADCOO010000068.1 GCA_902803085.1 uncultured Planctomycetota bacterium | reverse complement strand
TGATAACCTTCCTTGAGGCTGCCGTTGACGTAGACCTGTTCGCCGAACTGGTCGATTACGTAGAAGTAGTAGTCGGAATCGCGCAAAACGATCGATTCGCCGGGATTGAGCGTGAGAACGTCGCCGTTCATATCGACGAGAAGAATTTCGCCGTTCTCGTCGAGCAATTCGACCTTAAGATTCAAGTTGGTGTAGTCGTTCGAGCGCGCGTAGTACAGACCGGCAAAGGCGCCGTTTTCCGTATCGCTATGACGACGCGTCGTCCAGCTGAAGTCGGAGTCGATATAGCGGTGATCCGCGCCGTCGCCGCTCACGTCGACGACGTACGTGCCGCCGTAGGAAGTAAAGGAGAAGACGTCGTAATCGGTGCGTCTTTCAATGATACCCTTAACGTTGTACGTGCCGGCGACCGGATTGTACGTATTCAAGTCGATCGGGACGTAGTGGTTCTCAAGTTCCTCGGCGTTCGTAACGTCGTCGCCGAAATCGTCGCCGCGGAGTCCTATGTTCGACGCGATAATCGCAATATCGTCTTCTAAATTCGTCGCGCCGACGTACTCGCCCTTGCTCCATTGCGTAATCGTCGCGCCATAAGGAGCGCCCATAATGGGACCCCAGGACGTATTGCCGCTATATTTGTCGCTGAGATATTCGTTGTGTTCGTAACCGTCGTGGTGAAGACCGAGCGAGTGACCGACTTCGTGCGAGGCGGCTTCCGCGACGCTCTTCGCGCTCAAGCCCAAAGAGAAAGGAAAGACGTAATTGTCCGTCTTTTGCGTTCCGAAACTGCCGACTCCGGAAACGCCGCCCTTGCTAGGATCGTATCCGCCGATGACGCAACGAATGCCGCGCGACGCCGCTTCCCAGACGCTCGCGCTCGTCGTAACGTTCACATTGAACGGCGCGTAGTCTTCGGCGACTCGACGCCACACCTCTTCGATCATCTTCAGTTCGGAAACGCCGTAGCCGGCGCCGTTGTCAAGATTCAACGCCGGGTGTTCGCGATCGTCCCAAATATTTTCCGTCGTGCCCCCGAAGTAGAGGTAAATAACGTTCTCCGTATTGCCCGGCATACTCTCCAGACCGAAGATATCCGTCTGATTGACCTCTACGCTAGAAATCTTCGCGCTATACTGCTGCAACCAGGAGAAACCGACGATGCGCGACGTAAAGGTTAAGCCGTTGCCATTGTTCTGACCGTAGAAGTTAAATCCTTCGGGGAAGTTCGCCGCGCCTTGAACCGCGCCTTGGTCGTTCAGATAGGTGTACGGCGCGTGGACGAGCTGGAGATTCGAACCGGAACCGGAGAGAAGGTACGTGTGGAACGTGTCGTACGGCTCGTCGTCGTCCGCGCGCGACTCTTGATCCACGTACCGCGTCATCGTTCGGGTGTTGTTGTCTTCGTTGTTGTAGTGGTTGTCCGTTACCTGCTGGCGATAAGACCCCTGCGTCGGGTTCGAGCAGATGAGACCGACGGTCGTCGTCGGAACGCCGTTTCTCGTTAGATCGGAAGCGTTCACCGAGCTGGGATTATAGACGTAACCCCATACCGAGAGGTATTCGCGAGATTGATGCCCCTGATTGCTCGTCGTTACGACTTCGATCGTTACGGCGTTGCCGTCGCGCAGCGCGCGCAACAGGTCCTGCAACATGGAGTCGTTCGCCGCGACGTAACCGCCGACCTTGCCGAACTCGACGTCCATGAAGAACCCGCCGCCTTCGATATTATTCGTAAACGCGCTATAGTTCCGACCGAAGCAGTCGGTATCGTCCCCCTTGAAGAGGTAGTCGAGGATGCTGGCGGCGGTTATGCTCTGATTGTACGCCAAGCCGCGACCTGCGTCGATAAATTGGTTCATGAGATACGCCGCGACCGCGTCTTCCACCGAGTCGTACTCAACTTCCGTACCGTCCTCGAGCGTCATTCTCGTCGAGAAACCAGCTTGCTGCGCCCAGCCCGTGTACGCCATCATGTTCGCGACCGTGCCGACCCAGCCCGCGTAGCCGGGGCATTCCGCGTCGTAGATCTGGCTGCGGGAAACATAGTATTCGGAAGGCGTATAGCCGAAGTAGTCGTAGCGCGAGCGGAGCGTCGCGTGAATGCGATTGCGAACCTGGTTGTAGTCGCCCGTTACGGCGTCGAGTTCGCGGTAGTCGCTGACCGTCGTCGCGTTGGAAACGTCGACGTCGAAGTACTTCGCCGCCTCTTCTTGCGTCAGGGCGTGATTAATCATGTACGACGTCGTCTCGTTGCCGTTCGCGTCGACGCCCTTGACCTGGTTCACGATCACGAGCGACGAACCCATCTTAACGTTCGCGTCGTCCGTCTTCATGATCATGTCGTTGACGTAGTCGACGGTAACGTAGTTGTAGATGACCGCGCTGTCGATCGCAACGTCGCCCTTCAGGACGGTAAACGCGTTCGAGTCCGTCGTCTCGATCGTAAGAACCTGATCCCCGTCTCCGAGAATCGTCAACTTGCCGTACTTCTCTGAATCGAGGTTGATCGTGATCGCCGTCGATTCCAAATCGAGAACGTAATTGTCGTTCGTCGTGCGAAGGAGAATGAGATCGTCCATTTCGGTCTGCGCAGCAAGGTTAACCGCCTCTTGCAACGCGTCCCCGCTAAGATCCGTCAGCTCGATCACGTTAATCTGCGACAGCGAGGTCGGAAGTTCGAGCTCCGCGTACGCCGCGCGCAATTCTTCGTATTCCGCGCCTCCGACAGGGTTAACCGAGAGGAGTTGGCGTTCTTCCAGAGCTTCCATTCCCAATTTCCGCGCGGTCAGATTCTTACGACCGGCGATCGCGCGACGGTTCCCCTCGTCGTTTGCACGTCCGCGAATGACCTTATTTTCACGGTTGACGTCGCTCGTTTGCGAACCGCCGATCAATCGATTGAATAAACGCATCTTATTCTCCTGAACGAATCTCTCTCCTACGCGCTCGTTCGCGCGCTAGGAGCATAATCTATAAAAATCTCGCGTGGAACTGCGCACTGACGGCGCAACGCGTCCCAACTAGTATTGGACGCGCAATCGTCAATTTCGTTCCAATTTCCGTCGCGTCGTATCCGACGTCGCGAAGCCCTTCTTACGCGCGCCTACCTGGCGTCGCGCGAACGGCGAAGCAGCCGTCTGACCCTTCGCCGCTCGGAAAAGCCCCTCGACGTCAAATCAAGGGGATCCGACCAGTTCGGAAAGACGCTTGCACGGAATACGCGAATATCGTTACTACTCGACGCCAATGCGACGCGGCCGCGCCGCTACTGACCCCAGAGTAAAAACGGGATAATCCGGACTATAAACTAGTTTAACAGAAATAGCCGAAATTGACAACCAAAAAGCAGAAAATTTGGCGTTTTCGCGGGAGTTTTACGGTATATTTGCCGAAATAACCGCCGCTACCAATACGCTGGAAACAATTAAAAAAGATAATACGATTCGACCAGAATAAACAGATCGACAAAATGAGGAAAATATCCGGAAAACAAAGCTAATAATTGTCAAGTTTTTCTAGACTTCCTCTTTCTCCTGTTCTATCAATTGTTCCGATTTTTCCCAAACGCGGCGTCGCGCCGATTCTCTCCGTCTTACTCAGATTAAGAACGTCGACGCGCGCCGCAAACAAACGCTAAACGTCGCCGTTATTCTTCCGCCGGCTCGTCCGCGACGATTTCTTCTTCGCTATAGTTCGGTTCGAAACGGAATTTTAGCGTTAGCCAGCCGTCCTGGGCGGAGACGTCGCTCACGATAAGCGCGCCGCGATTCGTCGTCGACGCGATCGTCTCGACTGGAATCGGCGAAATCGGATACTCGTCCAGAATCGCCGTCTCAAGACGCCTAATAAAGATGCGACGGAACGTATTGAAACGCGCCGAAACCGCGTCGCCTTCCTGGTAGCCGCCGGGAATGACTTCAACCTCCTCGCGAACGAAGACGAAGGACGCGTCCCGTTTTTCGAGGCGATAAGTCATCTGAACGTCGACGGGCCCCCATTCCTTGCCGTCGACGTCGCAGGAGGAAATGTGGAGCGACGAGACGATCTTGTCGTCTTTAAATTCCGCGGTAAAGGGGCGAACTTCGTCAAAGCGAACGAAGATTTGTTTGTAGTTGTCTTCCGGATCGAGCGGTCGCTCCTCTTTCGGCTCGTACGGCTCGAGGAGTTTCCTGACGTCGGCGGGATCGACGCCGGGGAAGCGCAGTAGGACGTCGTCGAGCGCGTCGTAACCTGGTCCGAAAACGACGCCGGCAAGCGCGATCGCCGCCGCGTTGCTCGGCGCGCTCTGGTGAAAACGCACGAGCACGTCGGACTCGTCTTCGCTCGATTCTTCCGCGACTTCATCCCCGTAAGGCGCGTTTAAGAACGCCAGGGACATTCGGGAATGAACGAGCAATTCGGAATGTTCCGGACGTTGTTGCGCGTCGCTGAGTTCGTCGACGTCCGGCAGGTCGATAATGAGCGAGTCGCTTCTTGATTCCGCCGCCTTAGCGACCTCGTCCTTCGGAGTCGTCAACTGACGATTCTTACCGACGACGCAGGAGAGGTAGAACCGTTTCTCGGTCGTGCGCGCCGAGAGATCGCGAACCATGGAGTCGTGCGCGCTCGTCATTTTCGAGAAACGACGGTTCATTTCAAATATCTGATCGTTCGCCTGCTTCTCCAACTCTTGGGCGACGCGATTCCTCATGCGCTCGTTCCCCTCGCGCTCGGAATACGGCATTTCCTGACCGACTTTACTCTTGACGATCGCGCCCCCGAACGGCGTCGCGAAATTCGTCGTTATCCCCTGAACCGTCGTCTTCATATTCGCCTGCGCGCCCGCTCGCGAGGTCGTAACGCTGCCGTCGTCGTTCAGAAAGATCTGCTTCGTCGCCAGGACGGACCCCTTGGCGACGGACCTAACGTTCACGCCGCTTTTACTGCCGACCGTATTCGTCGCAACGTTCGCGTTCAGCACGACCACAAGTTCGCCGCGTTTGGAATTCGGACGAAGATCGACGTACGTGCGCCCTCGCAGAGAGCCGGCGCCGCGCGCAAGGGAGCCGCGGATGTTTTCGTTAATTGGGAAATCTTCGGAGACGTCGCGCAAGGTGAGCGCGGTAAGGAACCGTTCGTTCGCTTCAAAATAGACGTTGGGACCGGCGAAAAGCGCGCGAAGGTAATCGACGAGTCGCACGACGCACGGCGATTCCGGCTGGTAGTAGAGCGCTTCGCCCAGCGCGGTCGTGAGATCAACGAACGCGTCGTCGCCGCCGCCGTTAAAGTAGGACTCGACGCTCTCCGCTATCTGATCGCAGTAATAACAGAAGTTCTCGCGTCGCGCCGCCTCGATCTCGGGATCCGGTTCCGGCAGACCTTCGCCTTCGTTTGCGTTCTCGGCCTGCTGCGCGTCCGACGCCTCGCGCGCGACTACGGAAAGATAGTAGTTCATGAGGACGTTGAGACTCTTCTCCTTCTCAACGTGCGTAACGCGCGCGTCGACGTATTTCTGAACCGAGACTTGCGCCGCCTGGATCGCGTCGCGGAATCGGGTCGGCGACGACGAGGCAAGACTGATCAGTCTTGGAATATCGATCGACTTTGAGAATTCTCGCGCGGGCGAGCGTCGGCTCGGGTCGCATTCGGCTTCGCGCTGATATTCCTGCAATTTGGCGACGAGGTCGAGTTTAACGGCGTTCGTTTCGACGCCGTATTTAGGCGAGTAATCTTTCTGCGCCAGTTGGCACAACCTGCGTATCTCCGAAAGCGTCTGATCCGTCGAATGACTCGCGCTCTCTTGCGCCCAAGATTGCGGTAGACACAAAACTAAAACCAACGCCGTCCAAAGCCAATGTGTTCTCATGTCGTTTCTCTTGCTCATGCAACTTCCGGTCGCGCGATCAGCCTTCGCCTTCGTTGCACGCTCCCCAGTTCGCTCTCCGATTCCTCGCGCGCGCGTCTCGCCGTCGGCGAGCTCGCATTCGCGCACAAAAGCTTTATCCTATTCGGTCGACGGCGAACGCGCCGTTGAAAAAAAGATTTTAAAAGAATCCGATCGTCTCCTTTTGGTCGCGCGTCGTAACGATTATGGCGACCTGGTAAAATCGACGACTCGCCAAGCTTGCCCCAAACTTGGCAGAAAAATCGTTAAATTCGTAAAATCGATCTTTTCAAGCTCGCTTCTTTTCGTTAAGATCGCCCCGTTAAATAAGACGGCGCCGTCAGACGCGCCGCGCGCTCGTTACGAGCGGATTAACGTCGTTAGGTGAATCGAACCAAAGGGACTTGGAAGTGTATATTCACAGATTAGCGTTAGTGGCGCCCAGCGCAAAGCTGGGGCAAGACGTTCAGATCGGACCGTTCTGCGTTGTGGAAGAGGACGCCCAAATCGGAGACGGAACGATCTTGGAAGCGCGCGTTACCATTAAAAAAGGCGTTATCGTCGGCAAGAACAACCATATCTTCGAGGGCGCGACGCTCGGAGGCCTGCCGCAATGCGTCGGGCTCGCGGAGGAAGACTGCGGCGCCGCCATAATTGGCGACGGCAATATCATTCGTGAAAACGTGACGATCCACCGGTCAATGCACGCCGATTCCGCGACGACCGTCGGCGACGACTGCATGATTATGGCGAACGCGCACATCGCGCACGACTGCCATCTCGCGGACGAGGTCATCATGGCGAACAACGCCATGCTGGCGGGTCACGTCTCGGTCGGCAAGCGGGCGTTCATTTCGGGCGCGGCGGGCGCGCATCAGTTTGTGCGTATCGGCGCGTTTGCGATGGTCGGGGGTCAGGCGCACCTGGTTAAGGACGTTCCTCCCTTCGTAACGGTCGACGGTCTTTCGAGTCAAGTCGTTGGCTTGAACCTTGTCGGGCTACGTCGCGCGGGCTTCAGCTCTTCCGAAATTAAGACGCTCAAGGGGGTGTACCGCATTCTTTACAAGAGCGGCTTGAATTGGCGCGAGACGGTCGAGAAGATTGAAAAGGAATACACGGAAGGCGTCGGGCTTGAAATGGCGCGCTTCATAACGTCGACGACGCGCGGCATAACGACCGAACGTTCGATTCTCCCAACGGTCGGCGAGGCGCGCGAAGCGGCGAAAGAGGCGCACGAATCGAGTCGCCCGCGCGTCGACGACGGGCCGGAGACGATTCCGCTACGAGTGGTCGACGAAGACGGCGCTTCGTTGCTGCCGCCTCCTTCCAAGCGCCGCGTCGGATAACGCGCGCTACCGCAAACGAAACGAGTGCGTTTAAAAGCGTTGGTCGCGTCTCCTCGACGCGCGCCGACGCTTTTTTCTTGTCCGGGTCGCTTGATTTGAACCGCGCGAACAGATAAAATAGAGACCGTCCTTCACGCGCCTCGACGCGCCCAACCTCGAGCTCACAAAACCATGCCGCTAAAATCCGAACTTGAAGAAAACCCGTACGCCTTCCCCGTTGAAGAAGACGACGTCAAATCCGCGCGACAGTATCGCGATCATTTTGAAAGCGAAGAAGAATTCCAAGAGGCGCTCGCCATATGGCCGCGATGCCCTCAGTGTGGGAAGAGACGCATTACGCGCTGTCCAATTTGCAAAACCTCCGCCGACCTCTTTCCGCTCGGCGACGCCGAATTCTTCGATCCAAACGCCGACGTCGCGCGCGGCGAAGAACGAACGCGGCCGACTTGCTCCTGCGGAAAACGTTGCGAAGTCCGACCCCTCTTTAACGAGTCGGAGCGTCCGACCTTGCTCAGCGGCGAGCTCATACCCGGCGCGCCCGATCCCAGGCGACGACTCGCCATTGAGGAATCCGACGTCTTCGACTCGACCCCGGAAGAACGCGAACCGCGCAGAACGTGGGCGACGCGAGAGGAAGACGGCGACCGCGAAGAACCGCCGACCCTCGTTTGTCACGTGTGTTCCGAAGCGTTCAGACCCGTCTTTCCAAGACGATGCGAATGGTGCGACTACGACTTCGGAGAAGGCGAAACCTATCGCGAGCCAGGCGCGGAAAACGACGCCGAAATCGACGACTTCCTCAGACGCAAAGAACAAGAAGAGCAGGAGGCGTTTGAGCCCGATTCGAAACGGATCATGTGGGTCTGCGTCGCGATCGTCGCGGGGCTCCTCGCTTTTCTCGCCTACTGGGCGTCGATCTTTTAAAAAAACGCGTTCGAACTAACGCTCTAACATTTCCCCTACGTTCAAGGAGACGATCGTGTCGATCCGACGATTCTTCGATTGGTCGAAACCCTTTATCCCTACGGTCGCGCGATTCGTCGTGCAAAACGAGCTGCTGGGCGCGACCGCGCAAGCGCCGAAAGAACTCGATCTCGGAAGGTTCGTTTTTGTGACCGCCGGCAAACGCGCTCTACGCGCCCTCGAATCCTACGTACAGAACGAAGCGGAACAAGCGATCGCGGCCGGGCTCGCGCGACCAGACTGGACCCCGCCGCAATACTTTGGAATCGGCGCGATTCCCGAAGAACTGTACCCGCGGCGCGCGCCGATCGCCGAGCGCCTCGAGAAGCTGTACGCGCAGCGGCGCGCGCTCGAAACGTTTCTTGAACGCGATTCGAGAGCCAAACTCCTCGTGCCGACCTCGTTCGACGCCAACGAAAAGGACGACGCCGTGATTCAACTCGCGCAGACCTTTCTCAGCCTCGATCAGCAGCTCGCCGACGAGAGACGATCCTACGCCGACGTCGCGCGCGCTTGCCAAGAGCGCGACGCGCCGGAAGAAGCCGAACGATGGCGTGCGCTCGAAAGCCTCCGCGCCCTCTATGTCGAAGAACTTAAAAAATTAGGGTTCGTCGATAAAAACGACGCCAGAGAGCGCGCGCTGAGCCAACGCGCCGTCGGAGGAACCGCGTTCGACTCCTATAACGACGCGCCGAGACTATATCGCGTTCTCGGCGCCGTCGATCTCAAACGCCAGCAGCTAGATTTCTTCAAAGCGATCGACGATCGCGTCGAATACTGGGTCTGCGCCCCGGAGACGGAAGCGGATTCCTTCGACGAATTCGGACGCGTGCTACCCGACGCGTGGCAGGATTTCCGCGCCAATATTCTCGACGAAAACGTCTTTCAAGTCGACTCGCCCGTCGAGCAGGGAGAGGCGGTCGCGCTCCTTATTAAAGAACTCTCCAAAGCGCGCGAAGAAGACGGTTCCTGGCGATACGAACGAATCGATCCGGATCAAGTTACGATCGGACTACCCGACGACGACGTCGCGCCCTTCGTCGAGGAGCAAATGGCGGCGCTCGACTACGACGTCGATCTCGCCGAGGGGGACAAGGCGTCGCAGAACCGCGTCTTTCGTCTCCTATCGAACGTCGTCGATTATCTCGAAACGCGCTCGTTCGAAGCGCTCGGCGAGCTCATGCGAAGAGCCGACGTCGAGGCGTATCTCGAAAGAAAATGGCGGTTCGCGCCGCGCGTCGAGGACGAACCGGACGAAGCGCGCTCAAAAAGCGAGGAAACGAGACTCGAAGCGCTCGAACGAGAAATACGCGAACAGGAGGAAGCCGAACGCGAGGACGCGATCGAAGACGAAATCGTCGAAAGCTACGATTCGACGACGAACGCAACGCCGCAATATCGCGGCGCATGGCTCAAAGAATACGACGAGTACCGCGCGCGATTCCTGCCGACTTTCGTGCCCGAAAAGTGGCTTGTCTACGAGGATCCCGATTCCGAAAAACGGAACGCGAAATATTACGATCTCCGCAAAGCGACGCGTATTATCGACGACGCGCTCGCGGATTTCCGAAACGACGAGCTAGGACGATTATCGCGACAGGCGAACGACGACGCGACGAAATTCAACGCGCAAGACGTAGAAAACGCGAAAAAACTTGCGCGCGCGAACAATTCCAACTTTAACCGCGACGAATTCGGCGAAAAATTCCGCGTCGTTACCAATTTACGACGACGCCCCGTGCGCGAATGGGCGCCGATCCTCTCGAAATTCATCTGCGAAATATACGCGTCGGAGGACGCCGCGCCGCGCTCGCGCGCAGCCGACGCGCAAATCAACGGGTTTGTCGCCGAGTTTAATAAACAGCTCAATTCCCTCGACGCGATTAAGTCCGACGAGAATCTAACGGGCGCGACCGCGATCCGCATGATTCTCAAGCAGCTCGCGTCGGAGCGCATTCCGCCGCTGCCGGGCTCGAAACGCGTCGAAATACAGGGGTGGCTCGACCTACTCTTCGACGACGCGCCCTATCTTATTCTAACGGGCTTCAACGAAGGCTCCGTTCCCACCTCGCGCGCCGACTCCCTCTTCCTGCCGAACGAAACTTTGCGCATGCTCGGCATGCGCGACGCTCGTCAAAATCTCGCGCGCGACGCCTACCTGACGCGCGCCATCGCGTCGTCAAAACGCGCGTTCTTCGTTACCCTTGGACGACGCTCGCTCGACGAAGATCCGCTCATGCCGAGTCGATTCCTATTCGCCGTCGAGCCCGACGACGTTCCTAAACGCGCAGTAAGGTTCTTCTCGCAGACCGAAGGCGACGATCTCGAACGTCTGCGCGCGCTCCAGGAGAATCGCGACTTCCCAAGGCGAAATCGCAGACAAGACGATAGCGACGAGCTTGAATTCCCCACGACCGGCGATCCGGATATCGACGCGATCAATCGCAAGTCCGCCGCGTTCGCGCAAGAGAACGAGCGTCGAATGAACGCGCAAAAGGAGCGGAAGATCACGCCGCCGACCTTAATCCTGCCCCCTAAGTCCGCCCCTACGATAATGAAGGTTACCGAGTTTGAAAATTTCTTGCAATCTCCCTATCGGTACTTCCTATCGTACGTCTATAACTTGCGACCCGTCCCAACGACAAACGTCGGCGAGCTCAATCCCGCAGATTTCGGAACCCTCGTTCACGACGTTCTGCGTGCTTTCGGACAAGACCCGGAAATCAACAACTCCACGAATTTCAACGCGATTAACGCGTGGCTCTCCAAACGCCTCGACGATCGCGTGGAAAAGACCTTTAACGAACACGCCTCGCCCTTCGTCTTCGTTCAAGTCGAAAACATTCGCGCGCGACTCCGCGTTTTCGCACAATGGCAAGCGCAGTGGCGCGCCCTGGGCAATGAAATACGTTACGTCGAAACGGCGCCCAGCAACGGCGGCGTTATGCTTGATATTGGCGTCGGGGCGCCCGTCCTTGTCGTGGGACGAATTGACCGAATCGACTATTCGAAAGAGAAGAAGCGATGGTACGTCTTCGACTATAAAACGTACGACTCCCCCAAAAGAGGGCCTGAAACCAAGGACGAAAGCGAGACCGCTCCAGAAACGAAAGCCAAATTGTTCTCGTTGAGGAATAATAACGAAGTCGACAAGAGACACCGCGAGCCAATCTCTCCGCCGCTCGATAAACCCGCCGAGTTCTGCCGACGTTACGGTCTCAATATTGTCGGCGCGGCGGCCGAAACGGCGGCGCGCTATCGCTGGATTAATCTTCAGCTGCCGCTCTATCGTCTCCTCGCACAGAAGCTCCTACGCGAACGCGACGTCTGGAATCAGGACGACGAGATTACGCTCGGATACCTCTGCGTCGGCAATACGGAAACCTACGCCTGCGGCGCGCGCTGGAACGACGACGATCTCCAATACGCCGAAGAAACCGCGAGATGGGTCGTGCGAGAAATTCGACGAATTTGGGCGGATGGCAAAATCGAGCCGGGAGCCGCGTTTATTTCCGAATGGAATCTCGGCAAGGCGCTCCCGCGCTTTCAGGGACGCTTTGACGACGACTTCGCCCCCATTACGCTCAGCGGGATCGGAAACTAGCGCGCTCGGCAATAAAAATCGCGCCGACCGCTTGCGTTTGCGCGCGCTTTTCGTTACAATACCGCAAAAGATTCGCGACGCGCTCCGCGCCGCGCTCAATGGAATCCTTCGCCGTCCAGGCGGCTTGATTACTAATTTTTATTGAAAGGAACGATATGCCACAGGTTGCGCTTGGCGTTATTTTTCACTGGCTCGGCGGCTTAGCGTCCGGGTCCTTCTACGTCCCGTACAAAGCGGTTAAGAAGTGGTCGTGGGAAGTCTACTGGCTCGCGGGCGGATTCTTCTCTTGGATTATCGCGCCGCTCGTCATGGGCCTTCTTCTCACGAGGGGGCTCTTCCCGTCGATCTCAGAAGCCTTCCAATCGGATCCAGGCGCGATGCGCTGGGCGTACCTCTTCGGGTGTCTCTGGGGAATCGGGGGTCTTACCTTCGGTCTCACGATGCGCTACCTCGGCATGTCTCTCGGCATGGCGGTCGCGCTTGGTCTGTGCACGGTCCTCGGCACGATCATGCCCGATATCTTTAAGCAGACGATTTTAACCAATATCCAAACGCAGCCTCCGTACGTCGTTATTCTTCTCGGTCTCGGCGTCTGCTTGCTCGGGGTAATTCTCGCGGGGATTGCCGGCATGTCTAAAGAGCGCGAGATGCCGGAAGAGGTCAAAAAGGAATCGATTAAGGAATTCAACTTTGCGAAGGGAATTTTCGTCGCGTTGATTTCGGGTCTCTTCAGCGCGTGCATGGCGTTCGGTCTGCAAGCAGCGGAACCTCTTGCCAAGATATCCGTCGCGCACGGCACGCCGGTCCTGTGGAGCGGTCTGCCGAAGTTGGTCGTCGTTCTCTGGGGCGGCTTCACGACGAACTTCATTTGGTGCATGTTCCTCCTGCTGAAGAATAAGACGCTGTACCAATTCTTCACGACGACGATTAAAGATCCGGACGCGCCTGGTCAAACGACGAAGGTCAACTGGATTTGGAACCTCTTCTTCTCGGCGCTCGCCGGCACGACGTGGTACTTCCAGTTCTTCTTCTATTCGATGGGCGAAACGAAGATGGGCGAATACGTCTTCTCGAGCTGGACGTTGCACATGGCGTCGATTATTATCTTCAGTTCGATCTGGGGACTCGCGCTCCACGAATGGCGAGGGTCTAGTCGGTTCACGAAGTTCATTCTTGGCGTCGGAATCTTTACCTTGATCTACTCGACGATCGTCGTCGGCTACGGAAACTTCATGAAGCAAGAAGGCGAGACGGTCGAAGCGCCCGCCGCCGCCGCTGAAATTGAACCCGGCGCCGCCGACGCCGCCGA
>CADCOO010000067.1 GCA_902803085.1 uncultured Planctomycetota bacterium | reverse complement strand
GAGGAAATAATTATGTCAACGCAAACAACCGTCCAATCGTACGGCTCGCGAGTCGCAGGCGCGTTCAAAGGCATGGGAGTCGGATGTCTTCTCGTCGTCATAGGCGTCGTCGGCTTATTCTGGAATGAAGGACGAACAATTAAAGAAACCAGAAAGCTGGACGAAGGTGAGAAAGTCGTCGTCGACGTTGACGCCGCGACGGTGGAGGCCGGCAACGACGGCAAGCTCATTCACATTTCTGGGGACGTCGTTTCCAGCGATATCGTTTCTGATCCCGAGTTTGGCGTTGCGCTAAACGCGCTCAAACTAACGCGCAAGGTCGAGATGTATCAATGGGAAGAACAGACTACAACCGAAACGCGACGCCTTTCTGGAGGACGTGAGGAAACCACGACGACGACCTCGTATTCAAAAGTCTGGTCAGAAGACCTTATCGATTCTACGCAATTTCAAGACTCCGGATATGATAATCCGACCGCCATGCCCTATCAGGGCGAAGTCTTTACCGCTCAGACGGCGCTTCTGGGCGCCTTCCAGCTATCGCAAGATCAGAAGGAAAGTTTAGGACCGGAAAACAGTCTTGATCCTCAGACGATTCCCGCAAATGATGGAGTCGAAACTGCGCCGCAAAGCGCGCCTGTAGAAGAAACAAACAATGAACCAACGTCCTCCGACGCATATTATCGCTCCGCTCCCAACGACGTCTTCGCGCAGGATATCACGATTGATTCCTCAACGGCAAGTTCAGACCTGACGATTTCAACTAATGCGGACTCAACGCCGCCTGAAGCGCAAGCCGCCGCGCCCGCAGAACCCGTCGACGCCGCAGCGAAACCGTACAAACCGTACGGCGGCGGTTATTACGTGGGAACGCCTGACAATCCGCAAATTGGGGACGTAAAAATTACCTTTTCCTACGTCGCGACGCCATGCCCAACTAGTTTCGTAGCGCAACAGCATGGAAACACGCTCATTCCTTACGAAACCAAAAACGGCAAACTGCTTTTGCAATCTGCGGGAATTCAATCTGCAGAAGCCATGTTTGAAGCTGCGCACAAAGCAAATAAAATGTTCGCGTGGATAATACGCCTTGTCGGTTTCTTTGTCATCCTCTTCGGGTTTAAAGCGATTATGCAGCCGCTGTCGGTCATCGCGGACTTTGTGCCGTTTGCTGGAAAGATCGTCGGGTTTGGAACGGGACTCGTCGCTTGGTCGCTTACTATTTTCCTAGCGTTGACGACGATTGCCGTGGGGTGGATATACTATCGACCCTGGTTGGGAATCCCACTCCTTATCGTAGCGGTCGTAGCGCTCGTTTACCCGTTCGTACGCGGTAAAAAGAAAGATAATGGCGACGAAGCCGTCTCGCCCGTTTAGTAATATGGAATCGCGCGCTACCCGCAGCGCGATCTTGAAGATTGGCGGTAAGTTGGAAAGATAGCATGAACGAAAACTCCGAAAAGAGAACGCCGCATGACGTCGACGCGGCGCGACGCGCAGAACAGACTCTCCTAAAGAGAGTCGCACAAACGAAACGCGCTATCAGACGCGTCGATTTAGCTTCTGCGTTCTGCGCGTACGCAACGCTGGGACTCGCGCTCCTCTTGCTCGGCGTTCTGCTCGATCACTGGATTCTCGCCAAGGGGTTTACCACCAGGGGACGGCTTTATTTTGCCGTCTTCTGGTGCGTTGCAACGTGCGTTTTTCTAATCGCCAAGCTTATTCCCGTCGTTCGGCGAAGGGTCAATGCGCTCTACGCGGCGAAAACGCTCGAGGATTCCAGTCCTAACGCACGGAATCTTATTATTAACTGGTTCCTTTTGCGCCGCGACCATGCGGCCGGTCGCAAAACTCATGCGCCGGACGAATGCGACGCGACGCAAGACGCTACGCTACGGATCGTAGCCCTTCAGGCGTCTGAACAGTCTCAGAAGATCGTCGACGAGACGCCGGTCGACTTCGCGCCCATCATACGCTGGGGAATAGCGCTTGTCGTCGTCGTCGCAATCTGTGCCTTTTATGCTGTTTTATCGCCTAAAAATCTCTTTCTTTCCGTTGGAAGAATCGCCGCGCCATTCGCTCATATCGAACGCCCGCAAGCGATGCGCGTTGAAAAAACGACGCCGGGAAACGCCGTCGTCTACCAAGGCGACTTCGTCGAAATTGAGGCGACTATTCCAGGATCGAGCGAGACGTCTAACGTTGAGGTTCTCTACTCGGCGGAAGACGGACGATTCACCGAACTTGCCGTGCCTATGGAATCGATCGGCGCGGCAAAATTCAAACTAAAGTTTCCCAATAACGAAAACGGATTGCAGGAGAATCTCAAATACTGCGTCGTCGTTGCGCGGGACACGCTCTTTGAAAGTCGCTCTGAAACATTTCTTCTCGAAGTGCGACCTGCGCCTTCTTTTCAAGTTAAAAAAACGACCCTTGTCTTTCCTGAATACACAGGTTTGCCGCCGCAAGTTTTCGACCGACAGGGAGACGTTCGAGCCCTTGAAAACACGCGCGTCGAAATCGTTGCGCGTTCAAATCAACCTCTCAAGCGCGCTTATTTCTTACCGGATGGAGAACGGCCGCGAGCTATTTCGGCGGCGATCGATCCCAACGATCCCACGCTCGCTAGCGTCGACTTTCAATTACAATGGAAAGACCACAACGGCGACGAAAAAAGTCCGGAATTCTCTTTTTACCAACTAGTCTCCATCAACGAAAACGACGAGTCGAATCGAAATGTCAACGACTATTCCGTCTCAATCATAAGCGATCTGTCGCCGACGATAAATTGGAGCGAAGACTCAGAAGAAAAAACTGAGATTCCCGTCAACGACGTTCTACGCGTCCGATTTGACGTCGAAGACCCGGACTATGCCCTAAGACGCGTTATGTTGCGCGCGTCGTTTGCCAACCTCGAGCAAGGCGGTAAGGCGGAGAATAAAAAAGACCCGGAACCGATCGCGCTGAAACTTCGAGGAGCCGTTCCGAATCGCGATTACGCTACGGGTCCGACGCCATTTGTTGGCGTTCAAAAGGTCGGTTACGACGTCGTTCCGGAAAAATTAGGGCTCAAGGTCGGCGACGAAGTTGAATATTGGGGCGTCGCATTTGACTCAAAGCTTCCGGAACCCAACGTAGCGTCCTCCGACAAACGCGTTTTCGTCGTCGTCGAAGCGGTTGAGAATCCCTCTATTCCCAATGAAAATGTCGAACAGGAAGAACAGGATAACGCAGGAGACGGCCAGAAGCCAGAAAACGGTCAAGACGCGGGCGCAGAATCTGGCGACGACGGACAAGGTCAATCGGGCAAAATGCCGGATCAGTCGGAGGGCCAGAACAACGACTCTGGCGCGCAAGGCAAACAAGGCGACTCTCAATCGGAAGAATCAGGCGACTCCGGCGTCCAAAGCGACGAAACCGGCGGCGACGGTTCTGAATCAGACGGAGAGTCGTCTTCTTCCCAAACGAATCCTTCTCCAAACGAGGGCGAGAATTCCGCAGGTCAAAACGCTCATGGCTCAGACGAAGAAGGGGACGCAGAAGCAAGCGAGGGAGGAGACTTCTCGCCCTCTCCTGACTCTAATGGGGAAGATGGAGGCGCTTCCGACGAACGCACGCCAGGCGCGTCAAATTCTGATAAATCGCAAGGCAACGGTAACGACGAGGGCGAGACGACGGAGGACGCGAATAATCCCCCTGAATCGGGAAAAGAAGGAACTCGAGGGAACGCACAATCGGGAACAAACGCCAATAACGCAGAAACGTCTCAGCAGGACGCTTTTGAAAAGATACTTGACTACATGGAACAAGAACGATCAGGGGATTCGTCGGCAAATGAAGGAAACGCGCCGGACGACGAAGGCTCCCAACAAGGTCGCAATGGTTCGTCGCAGGAAGGCGACGCTTCGAATGACAGTGAAGGTTCCAAAGAAGCCCAAGACGAGGTTGATCCCAATTTCAATTCGGAAGCCAATCTGCCTACGCCGCGAGAAAAACGTGATTTGCCGACCAGAACCAGTCCCGAAAAGCCATCCGAAAACGCCGAATCTTTTCTGGCTAGCAACCCGGACAAACTCGATCCCAACACGCGCCGTCAGGAAACCGACAAAATCGACGAATCGTCCAATAATTTCCTTGCCCAAAACGCCGACCCTAACGCGACGACTTCAAATACCAGCGACAATCGCAACCAAAACGTCGTTATGGATCCGCAGGATCAATCGCAAGGAACGGCCGCAGACGCCGTCGACCCCAGTGCGGGCGACGCTAAGGGCGCCAATGTAAACGACGTCCCGGACGCGCCTTCCGAGGTCGATCAATCGGGCGCGTCCGCGACAAGTTCGAGTTCTCAGTCGTCGGAGGAAACCGATCGGCCGAACGCCCCTTCCAACGATTCGAACGGCGGCGAAAATCGTTCAAACAACGCTGAAACGGAACCGGGGCAAGTCGGTTCGGGTAATTCCGCGTCACAAAATCAAGATTCGCAAGGCGAGACGACGCCGCAAGCGCCTAATAAAGGGGGCGCCGATCAAAACGCCCGTTCGCAAGGCGGCGGGGGCGGTTCCGGAAGCGGCGAAATTGATTCGGGCGAACAGACGCTTGCGCCCGCCGACGCGCCAAAATTGCAGTATGCGGAAAAGGCGACCAATCTAGCGCTTGAGTACCTCGAAAACACAAAGAACGCCTCGTCTCGCCGCAAGTTGCTTGACGAACTAGGTTGGACCGAGGCGCAGCTGCGCGAATTCGTCGAGCGCTGGCGTGCGATGCGCGACGACGCGATTAACGACGCCGATCCCGCAGCCAGAAGCGAGTACCTCAAATCGCTTGACAAACTGCGTTTTTCGGGACAACTTGAGCTAGGTCTCGGCAATCCGCATAGCGTCGACGCCACCATAGAAGGGGACGACGAGCCCCGGAACGCCGAGGGTTCGCGAGAGGCGTCGCGAATAAAAACGCCAAAGCGACTGGAAGAAAGAATGCGCGCCTTCACGCGCGGCGTTTCAAAGACGACGCAACGCTCAAATTGACGCAATGCGTCCCAACCCGCGAAATCATTTTGAAACAAAGGAGGCCTCATGGCAGAGACTTTCACAGAAGTCCTCATACTAAACAATCCGTTATCGTACCGCGACGTCGACGCGTCTTCTTTTGAAACGCTCATTAAAGACGGAACGTGGATTCCAATCGTCTTTAATACCTTGCGAACGGTTGTCGAACGACACTTCTTCGAATTGTGCGATCTCAATTGGGACTATTTGCGCGATGAAAAAAACGCGCCGGAGAACTATCAGAAATATAAAACCGCGCGCTATATCGGTCTCGACGAGAGTCAGGAGGCGTTTCTACACGCCGTCGTCGACGAAGTGGAAGAGGAACTACGCAACGCGGCGCGAGAGGCCGCGCGCGCAAAAGACGCAGAAGCGAGCGAGGGATAGTCGAAACCTCGAAAGGACCTCGTTAACGCGATCGAGTTTTCTATTACGGAAGCTCCGACTCTTCTCCGTCTGAGAAGACGTCGTTGTTCTGGAAAGGAATCGTCATCGGATTGCGAAGCTCGTTCCCGTCCGTTATGCGATCCATATCTTCTTGAACGTCTGTTTCCAGTTCGGAATCGTTCCAGCGCTGGGGACGATCCATCACGGGCGGAGGCGCGACGTCGAAATCGCGAACGAGTTTTAGCGGCTCGGTCGTAACGTCCCCGGCGCTTGGCTGGGAATCTCCCTCAGGCACGCTGAGAAAACCGGACGAAGTTACCGACCTTTGTTCAGAGGAGCGCGCGTCAATGTTCTCGACCGCCGTCATTTCATTTAGAGGCGCCGGATCTTGCGCAAACCGCGCGCGAGTCGCGGCGAAGAGTCGAAGTCCTCCGATCGTAACGAGAAGCGCAAGGAGGGACTTTGCGCCGAAAGAAGCCGTTTTCTTACCCAGTTCCGCAACAGATCGACGACCGCGTTTCTTTTTAGACGACGACTTATTTGAAACTGATTTAACGGCTTTCTCTTCCGATGGGCTCTCGAGTCCTTCTAACGACGCGTCTTCAAAATGATTGTCGTTCTCTCTATCCTCGTGAGAATCTTCAGACGCAAGGTCGATCGGGATCGAATCAGAACCTTCTTCTTCCCAAGCAATGTGGTAAAGGCGTCGACGGCAATTCTTAGGCGCCTTCGCCGCGTGACAGAGACGGTTGTTGAGGATATCGTAACAGTCGCCCGCTTCGGCAAGCGCCTCGGGACGTTCGAGACACAGCTTTTCGTACTCGTCGCAGAGATCGAGCGACTCTAAACTGGCGTCGAGGTATTCCGCGACAATATTAGAGTCGGGAAAAGATTCGGCGCCAAAAATCTCGGGAGCTTTTAACCTCGGATCGGAAACGGACAGCTCAAGCTTACGGTAGAATTCCGCGCTGCGCGGATTATTTCTGAGTTCGTTCTCAATCTTCGCCCGCTGACGCACGCCGTCTTCGGACAAATCTCGAGCGCTACTGAACAAAGCCTGGAGAGCGAGTCGCATACCTTCCACCGTTTTTAACGTCCATGTTAAACGCGATTCTCTACGCCGAGAACCAATCGCGGGCAGTATACACAATAACTAGGACGCGGCGCAAGAGCATTTCCGGAAGGACCTACTCCTCTTCTTGAGTCTCAGCGTTTTCGGAGGCGTCTTTATCAAAATCGGATTCGTCCCGTGTCGCGTCCCCTCCTCCCCCGTCGGGAATATCTTCGTTCTGGGGCGTTTGCGCTCCGCCCGATTTGTCGCGATTCTTTCGAAAATGTTCCTTCGTCCATCGGCGGATTTCTCGTTGAATCGGTTGCGACTGACGCGCTATCCAACATTTGGAATCGAGATCAAGCCAAAGCGCGTTTTCTGGATCATTCCAACTGTCGGGCGCGACGGCGTTTTGTAGTCCATCCGTTAGTTTGCGAATTTCCTTCTCGGAGACGGACGCTTCGGCGTCGGCAAAATTATGAATTTCAACCGTTCGGTATCTATTCGCGCGCTCTTGGCTTGTTACCAAAAAGAGCTTTTCGTCCAGAATAACGTAGGTCAGCCGCAACGGTTCGAGAAGATCGAAGAAGACGCGGTCAAGGGATTCCGACTCTATTCTGGCCAGCGTCTTGGCGTCGCGACCAATACCGTTCGTATTGAGAGTAACGTCGTCCCACAGGATCGTAAAATGAAATTTTATTTCGAGAATCGACAGCGCATGTTGTAACGACGTCGATTTCAACAGGTTAAAATTTGTCTTCTGTTCGAGCGTTTGCCAACCGAGCGTTTCGGGCACGATCGTTTCAGGCGCGGCGTTAGCGCCGGTCAAACGTTTAACGGCGCGCAGCTGCTCCAACAGCGTTTCAACGCGCTTGCGGAAAACGGCGTCACGACGCACGACTAACTCCTTGCCGTCGCAACGTACCGATTCGTTCGAGGACGCGTCTTCTCCGGTCGGCGCTTCAAGGCAAGAATTGATAAAATCGCACAATTTTTCGCCTGTTAGAGGCTCCTGAACGTATGGCGCCTCGTCGCCCGGCCGAACGCGAATGGGGGCGTTGAGAGCCAACAGGTCTGCGACGTCAAACCGTTCTTCAACAACGGCGCCCGGCGCGTCAAGACTTCCGATAACGATTCGATCCGCCTGCGTTTCAACTTTCCATTTCAACATCTCCGCCAACTTTGCAAGCGCCGTTCCAACGTCGACCTTTTCCAATTTCAAATCAAGCTTCCGATTGAGCGAGCCGCGTAGTAGAACGAATTGATCGAGATCATATTCTATCGGAACGCCCATAAATTCCGATAGGAGTCGCATCGACGCCGCCGGCGATTCAGGAAATTCTATCGAGTTGAGAGGAAGCTTGAGTCGCGCGGCAACGTCGACGTTGCGCGTCGGGTTCGATAACGTCGGCAACGGAGCTTGCGCGTTCACGTCAACCGTCATGGCGACGGCGCCCAAATCCTCCTCTTCGTCCGTTGTCTCTTCGGCGCCGCTCTGATTGGCCTTTGCAAACTCCGCTTCGTTAAATTCCGTATCGAGACCGCCGTCGTCGTCCAGAGATTCGTCCTCGGATTCCTCGTCGCTTGCAAGTTCGGAACCCGGCTCAACGTCGAGCAATTCTCCGTTCTGATCGTCGGCAATCTCCGCGAAATCAGTTTCCGAATTTGAGGGATTAATTTCATTTTCGGCGGCGCCGGTTTCTTCTTCCACGTATTCAGAATCGCCTCCGGCAGACGCGTCCGGTTCAACGTCGCCCGACGTCTTGGATGGTTCGTCCTCGTCGGCGACGGGTTGGAAATCGAAGTCTTCAGGAATAGTCGACTCCTCGCCGCCCTCTTCCGACGCCTTAGTTTCGTTTAGGGTAATCTCTTCGTTGTTTTCATCGCTGGAGGTCGTATCAACCGCCGTCGGATCTGTATAAGTCGCGGCAACTTCTTGTGTTCCCTCGTTCGGAGTCGGCGATTTCAGATAAAAGAAAACAAAGGAAACGATCGACGTTAATAGAATAGCGCAGAAAATCCCGCAGGTTATCGCGAGGGCTTTGGACGTCCTTACAGATTCTTTGTCTTCCTCATCTTCATCGAAAACGTCGACTTCAGAAGCGTCTTTGTCAACCTCCGACGTTTCTTGACCGTAAGAAACGTCGTCCGATCTTTCCTCGCCATTATTCTCTTCCAACTCTGAATGTCGCGACTCGCCCTCGACGACAGGCGCCTCGGCGGCAATATCAGGCTTCGCCACAAGAATCATGCCGCCGCATTTCGGACATGCGACAATTTGATCGATCAAAGAAGGATCGGTTACTTCAAAGGAAGTTTCGCAAGACGGACACGTTACTTGGAAAAAAACCTCGTTCATGCAAGCGCTCCCCGTTGTGATACGGCGCAATTCTAACAATCTAGTCAATAAACGCGGCTACGACGCGATCAAAAAACGTTCGCAAACGTTCCTTCCTCACGTTTCCCGCCGCCGCACGCTCAGGAAAGACGTCGATAAAAACCCTTTAAGCGCTCGACAAAAAAAGAGCGACGCTTATACTTTACTTATCGACAGGAAACGCGAAAAATCGCCACAAAAAAGGGGGAATCGTCCTGATATTTCATGGCGGTTCCCATGAAAATGGGAGTCCTTCGCGTATCGAACGCTACCTGTATTCTTTATAATCAGTATAACAACTGGGAATCGTACTATGGAACAAGAAGGTTTGAAGATCGCCTGGATCAACGCTCGGCAAGACGACGTTGGCGCGCAAATTGGCAAACTGCGCGAGAAATTGAGTCTCAAGGGCAATATTGTCAGCGAATCGGGCAAACAGCGGACGATCGAGATTTTCGGCGCTCCTCTAACGCCGGCGGAAGTCGTCGCCAAAATCTGCGACGACGTCGCTGAAAAGGGACTCGCCGCGCTACTGGACTACTCTGCGAGAATCGATCGCGCCAATCTTGCCCCTGGCGAACTACGCGTCTCAGAGGCGGAGCTTCAACAGGCGCTCTCGACGGTAGAGCCGGAATTCCTTGAATCGGTCGAACGCGTCGCCGCCAATATCAGGACCTTTCAAGAGGCGATTCTCAATAAAACCGTGCGAATCGAAAGACCAGGAGGGTGGCTGGCGCAGCGTTATTTACCGCTACGCAGGGTTGGCGTGTGCGTGCCGGGAGGCGCCGCCGCTTACCCGTCGTCGGTTCTCATGACCGTCGTCCCCGCGCAAGTTGCCGGCGTTAAGGAAATCGCCGTTATGGCGCCCCCGACGCCAAACGGCTCCTATAACCCTTACCTACTCGCCGCATGCGCCAAGCTCGGCGTCAAAGAGGTCTATCGCATGGGAGGCGCGCAAGGGGTCGCGACGTTCGCCTACGGAGTCGAGGGGATTGAACGCGTCGATAAGATTGTCGGTCCAGGAAATCTTTTCGTCGCGCTTGCCAAACGACGCGTCTTCGGCGTAACGGCAATCGACTCGATCGCGGGCCCAAGCGAGGTCGTCGTTATTGTCGACGATTCTACGCGCGCCGATTTTACGGCGTACGATATCCTAGCCCAAGCGGAGCATGCTCCCGGTTCCAGTATTCTCGTCGGTTGGAACGAAGAGACGCTGCGCAAGGCGCTCAAAGAAATCGCCGCGACGCTCGACAAGCTAGAACGGGGCAAATTGGCGCGTCAGGCGCTGGAAAACTTTGGCGCCGTCATTCTGACCGCAAACGAAAACGACGCGTGCTATTGGACAAACCTCATTGCGCCGGAACATTTGCACATAGCAACGCGCAATGCCGAAGAACTCGCGGAAAAGATTCCGTGCGCCGGCGCCATCTTTCTCGGCAACTACACGCCGGTCGCGTTGGGAGACTATGCCGCCGGACCTTCGCACGTACTGCCGACGAGCGGCTCCGCCAGGTTTTCATCGGGACTCACCTGTAACGATTTCCTACGCGGCAACAGTCTATTGCACTTCGAACAAAGCGGGCTCGATCAACTCGCCGACGACGTTCATCGCATCGCGACGGTTGAAGGTTTGACCGCGCACCGCGGTAGCGTCGACGCGAGACGTTCGCGCTGATGATCGCGCTCTTTCATCCAAACGTCCTTTTCGCAAAAGCTCATCATAGGAGACGCACGATGCGAAACTATCTTACAAACGCGCTTGTCGTGGCGCTTCTCGCCGCTTATGCGGCGACCGCCGTAATCGCTCATGAACTTGTCGTACCAAAAAACGAAAACGAATCTTACGGTTACTCGGATTCGCCGAAGCAACCCTGGAGCGAGTATCGCGTTCACGATCCAAGTCGACCTATTCCCAAAAAGATCAATCCCACGCCGCCGACCTATTTCCCCGCGCCGCCAAGCGACGCTATCGTACTCTTCGACGGTTCTAATCTCGACGCGTGGCAACCGACTCAATGGAAGCTTGTCGACGGCGTCGTCGAATGCACCTCTGGCCCGCTCGCGACAAAAGAAAAGTTTGGAGCGTTCCAACTTCACCTCGAATGGTTCTCGCCCGCTAATTTTGAAGGCGATTGGGGCAACCAGGGCAACAATGGCGTCTCGCTTCTAGGCGCGTATGAGATCCAAATTTTCGATTCCTTCAAGGTTAATAATTATCCCGACGGCGCCTGCGGTTCCGTCTACGGCCAAACGCCGCCTCTCGTTAACGCGTGTACGCCAGCAGGAAATTGGCAGACGTACGACATATTTTTCACGCCGGCAAAATTCGACGGCGACACGCAAATCGCGCCCCCGAGAGTTACCGTCGTTCAAAATGGAATCATGGTGCAAAACAACCAAGAGATCTACGGCGCCACTTCGCACTTTAACCTACCAAGACCCAATCCGAAAGGCAAGGGGCCGATCGTCCTGAGCGGACACGGGTGCCCAGTTCGCTTCCGCAATATCTGGATTCGCTCTTTCGATTGACCTTCTCATCGATCGCATAATCGCCCTTCTCAACCGCGTCGACGCCATCTAAGGACGTCGGCGCGATCGGATATTCGCACATCTTTAAGCCATTTCCCATCGGATCAATGAGCCAATGACAGAAAGACCAAACGTTGAATCAAACGCGCCAAACGACGCTCTAAAACTGCCTGTCGCCAACGTTCCCAAACACATAGCGATCGTTATGGACGGCAACGGACGTTGGGCTCAATCACGCGGACTACCGCGTTCAGCCGGACACGTTCGCGGCGCTGATACCGTTCGCGACGTTGTGGAAGCGTGCGCCGAATGGGGCGTGCGTCGGCTCACCCTATACTGCTTCTCGAACGAGAATTGGAAGCGCCCTCAAGAGGAACTTGACGCGCTGGCCGCGTTACTCAAAAATTACATGATCGAACAGCGCCCAACGCTCATGAAAAACAACGTGCGTCTTCGTATTCTGGGGAGGAGACGCCCTATTGCCGACGACGTGCTGGCGGAGATGGACAAGACCGTCGGGATTACTGCGAACAACACCGGCTTAACGCTGGCGCTCGCCATTAACTACGGCGCGCGCCAGGAAATTATCGATGCGACGCGAGCTATCGTTGACGAATTGTTAGACCCTAAAAAACGCGAGGCGACGTTGCGTGATCGCAACGTCGTTTCGGTTGAAGAACTAATCGACGAACGCTTCTTCGCGTCGAAATTGTACGATCCCGACGCCATTGATCCCGACCTCTTTATCCGTACGGGAGGGGAAAAGCGGCTCAGCAATTACCTTCTCTGGCAACTTAGTTACGCGGAATTGTGGTTTACAGACGTCTTGTGGCCTGATTTTACGAGAAACGACCTCAAGGAAGCAATTATCTGGTTCCAGTCCCGGCAACGCCGTTTCGGCGACGTTGTCTCGCGATAAGCAACTTTGAAGTCGTCGCAAATTGCCAATTGCACCCTTTTTTAGAACATTATCATCCAAATATGACGCTATCATTCAAGAATAAACTCCTATTAGCGCTTTCTCTATTGCTCGCGTCGACCCCGTCGATCCTGGCGGCTGACGGAGGTTCCTTTGACGTCGTTGTCTACGGTGGAACCTCAGCCGCAGTTACTGCGGCGGTCCAAGTCGCAAAAATGGGCAAATCTGTCGTCATCGTTTCGC
This sequence comes from uncultured Planctomycetota bacterium, assembly GCA_902803085.1. Lineage (GTDB taxonomy): Bacteria > Planctomycetota > Planctomycetia > Pirellulales > Thermoguttaceae > RUG369. The sequence goes on along the minus strand of CADCOO010000067.1, from coordinate 4,545 downwards.
CGGACGCTCACTTAGGCGGACTGTCGAGCGGCGGACTTGGCGCGACCGACTCCGGCAACCGCGCGGTCGTCGGAGGGCTTTCGCGAGAATTCTATCATCGACTCTGGAAGCATTATCAAGTCGAGGACGCCTGGACGTTCCAAAAAATGCCGATGGAGAACGGAATTCCCGGCCAGGGCGGACGCGGTATTGACAACAGTACGCAGACAATGTGGGTCTTTGAGCCAAACGTCGCGGAGAAGATTTTCGAGAGCTTTGTTCAGGAATACAAGATTCCTGTGCTAAAAAACGAAAAACTTGATCGAGAGAAGGGCGTCGTTAAGGAAGGCGCAACGATTAAATCGATCTCAACCTTGTCTGGCAAAACGTTCGTCGGAAAGCGCTTTATCGACGCCACGTACGAAGGCGACCTCATGGCGGCGGCCGGCGTTTCCTACGTCGTCGGTCGAGAAGCGAACGCCGAGTTCGGCGAAACGCTCGACGGCGTGCAAGTTGCGCGCGCTATCTATCATCAGTTTCAAGGATTCGTCGACCCGTACGTTGAACGCGGCAAGCCTGAAAGCGGTCTCTTGCCCTACGTTAATGAGAAGATCAGCGGTAAGGACGGCGAGGCTGATAAACTCGTTCAAGCGTACTGCTTGCGCATGTGCCTCACTAATGAACCAAAGAACCTTGTTCCGATTGTAAAGCCCGAAGATTACGACGAACTCGATTACGAACTACTGCTCCGTTCGATCGAAGCCGGTCAGAGAGTCTTCATGTCCTTCTCGCCAATGCCCAACTACAAGACAGACTCGAACAACAACTTGGCGGTCTCAACCGATCTCATTGGCGGAAACTATCGCTATCCAGACGCGTCCTACGAGGAACGCGAAGAGATCTATCAGAAGCACCTCAAATGGCAACAGGGCTTGCTCTGGACGTTGCAACATAACGAGCGCGTGCCCCAGGCGATTCGCGACGAATACGGCAAGTGGGGGTTAGCCAAAGACGAATTCGTCGACAATAACAATTGGCCGAAGCAGCTGTACGTGCGCGAAGCGAGACGCATGAGATCCGATTTCGTCGTCTCTGAACGCCATCTTCGTTACCTCGAAGAAACGCCGCGATCGATCGGCATGGGGTCCTACAATATGGACTCGCACCACGCCCAACGGTATGTCGCAATCGACGATCAAGGACGCGCGACCGTGCGTAACGAGGGCGACGTTGAAGTCAATCCCGGCGCGCCCTACCCAATCGACTACGGCGCCGTCGTTCCGCCGAAGAACGAGTGCGACAACCTCCTCGTTCCTATTTGCGTAAGTTGCACGCACATCGCGTTCGGATCAATTCGCATGGAACCCGTCTTCATGATTCTTGGACAAAGCGCCGCGACCGCAGCGTGCCTCTCGCTGGACAAGGGAGTCGCGCCACAGAATCTCGAGTACGGCGATCTGCAAACGAAACTGCTCGAAGACGGCCAAGTTCTTGAGTACGACGCCAGACCTAGGATCGTCCGATCAGATTCGCTTAAGGGCGTCGTGATCGACAATTCTAAAGCAAAGATAAACGGAAAATGGATCTCCGGCAACGTAACGTACAATTTCGTCGATCTAGATTATGTTCACGACGACAATTCAGATAAGGACGACAAATCGGTTCGCTTTGAATTTGAAAATCTTGCGCCCGGCGATTACGTCTGCAATTTTTCCTATACCCCGCATGGAAACCGAGCGACGAACGTTCCAATTACCGTTCAAACGTCCCTCATGAAATTCGAGACCGCCGTTAACGAAAAGATCGCGCCTAAAATTGACGGACTTTTCGTTGAACTCGGCAAGATCAAAGTTGGCGACGATGGAAGGGCGTCCGTCGAAGTCTTCGCCAAGGGCACAAACGGACATGTCGTCGTCGACGCCGCGCAACTCATACCCATAGAATAACCTCAATCTGTCGGTACTACTTTAAGCGTCTGATTTTTCCGGGCGGCGTCGTATTTGCGACGCCGCTCGTTTCATGTTTTCTTTCTCGCGAACGTTTCCTAGGCTAAGAAACCTTTTCTCGTCCCCTCAATTTGTCGAAACTTGCGCGAACAATCTCCAGCGCGCGTCGTCGCTCTTCACGCGTAAAGCCGAGGCGGAAAACGACGCCGATATAGAGAACAAACGAAAGCGCCGCTAAAAGAAGCATTCTGAGATACTCCGGCGTTATCCAAAGACGAACGCATATGAAAGGAACGACGAACGCCAGAAGCGCCGTACCAAGCGATAAGAGTTGCGAACGCCAATATTGCCGTCGTCCTTCGCCGCAGAGACGACACGTAACGTTGGGAATCCAAAACAGGTGGATCGCAAGACCTGGAACGGCGGTTCCTAACGCAACCCCATTGAGTCCAAAACCAAGTCTGACCAAAACGACGCTCAAAAGAATATTCAAAACGCCGTGAAGGATCGCGCCCCAGCCAAGAATACGATGTCGCGCGACTCCTAGCAACGTTCGCGCGTTTACTTCAGACGCGCCGCGATACAAACCTAACGCGACGACGCAAACGACGAGCGCTGGAAAAGCCGACAAATACTCGGCGCCAATCCAACGCTCAATAAACGCGCGACCAAACGCCAACATACCAAACGCCATAAAAAGAGCGAAGAACGTCGAAACGCGAAGAATTACGCTTCGAGAACGATGAAACTCTTCTGAAAACCTTCGCGTCGATTCGTCCTCGTCGGTCGCGGAAAGACGCGCAAACCAGTTCGTCTCCCAGGAAGACGCTTCGCCAATAAACGAATGAAAATAACTAACCAACGTTACAACGACCAAATTGTAACGCCCTACGTCCGCTATCGTCATGAACGCGGAAATCACGAGTAAATCGCTACGATTGACCGCTATCTCGCCCGCTTGAGCAAGAAAGGTAAAAAAACTGTAACGAAAGAGCGTTCGAACCCGAGATCGACGGAAGGATTTTAACGAAAAATGGAAAAACGGCGCCGCATAGCGCATGACGACCACGTAGACGACAAGTTGCGCGACCGTCAACACAAAATTACCGACGCAAAGCGCTACGACTCGACCGCCAAAATAAAGGATCGCAAAATTGACGACGCCAAAGAGCGTTCGGAAAAACAACGTCGAACCGCCCGTCAGATCCTGCCGCAACGTTCCTTTAACTACCCCCAAAACGCCGTCCGATATCTTAGACGCGGCAAAGGACGCGCCCGAAAAAAACAATGCCGCGCCAAGCGTACCCGTTTCGTCAAGTGAGCCGCCGTAAAGGGACGCAAAGCCAAACGCGGCGCACGCGAGTAAAAAAACAAGCGCTGAAATACCGCCGAAGAGAATGATCGCCGTCGAACCGATTTCGTTCAGACCTCGCCAATCTTGCCTTGTAAAGAAACTCGTAACGTAACGGCTCGTCGTCGTCGTCAAACCGAAATCAAGCAAGCCGCACCACCCGGCAAAAAGCGACGCCAACGCATAAACGCCGTAACTCGCCTCGCCGAGCGAACGCACAAGATAAGGCGTTAGGAATAGACCAAAGATTATTCCCACCAAGAGCGCCGATAAGGAAAAACCCGCGCCCTGCAACAATCGTTTTAAGGGATGCGTCATACCATGCCGCGCCTATGGCTTCTGTGAAAAACTAATCCAACACTCCGGCGCCATTATAAAAACTAGGCGCACGTCGACAATTCTAAGGTATAAAGACGACTCGTCAAGTTTCGCTCTTCCTGAAAACAGGAACGTTATAACGCTAAAAACGTGCCAATCTTGCCACCAAAGGTCAAAATCCACGCAAACATTTGACTTGTTGCGTTCGGTCGTGTAGAATGAATCGTCGTAAATTAAAATTGGGACGCGAGGGACGATCCGTCTAATCGCGTTTCCTAGTCGGCTCGCGCTTTGTAAAGCAACCATTGGAATTCGCGCGACGCCAGGCCAAACACTTTAGAGGAGCAATTCTATGAAACGTCCCACATACGGGTATTTTTCACTCTTTCCGCTTCTTCTCATGCTGATCGCCTGCGGTTGTTCCAATCAAGGAAAAACGCAATTGCAAGGCGAGGTAACCTACGGGGGACAGCCCGTTGCGCTGGGAACGATTACCTTCACGCCCAAAGCCGACGGCTTCCGAGCCATCCAAACGATTAAAGACGGAAAGTTCGACATTTCTGCTAAGAACGGAGTACAACCTGGCGAGTACAACGTACTCGTCGAAGGCTACGAAGAAGTCCCGGAGGACGATCCCGATCAAGTCGCCAAAAAGGCGTTCCCCGATTACTCAACCTCTATTACCGTGGAAGCCGGCAAACCCATCGTTATCGACGTGCCGCAACAGTGATGAAAGCCCAACATTTAATTGCGTCGATTCATTTGAATTTTACATCCTCATAAAAACCAGGAGAGTTTTATGCGCAGTCGTTATTTCTCATCCCGCGACGTCGACAAACAAGGTTTTACCTTGGTCGAGCTACTCGTCGTTATCGCCATTATCGGTATCTTAATCGGTCTACTCCTGCCTGCCGTTCAGGCGGCGCGCGAAGCGGCGCGAAGAATGCAGTG